>JASHTQ010000283.1 GCA_030040475.1 Streptosporangiaceae bacterium | reverse complement strand
GGTCATATAGAGGTGGTCGTGCATCCCCACCAGCCCCGGAATCACGGACTTGCCGGCGCAGTCGATCTGGAGCGTTCCCGGCGGCACGCTCGCCGAAGCCGAGGGACCGATCGACTCGATTTTGCCGTCCGCCACAATGACGGTCTGGTCGTCGCGCCCCGGTCGGCCCGTCCCTCCTCGCGATCCCGGCCAGCCGGGTACGTACCGCCAGGGCGCCGCGAACGCGGCCGGATGGCAGGCAGGCGGACCTGCCCACGCGGGTCCCTGGCCAGGCGGACCTGGCCAGCCGGGCCCGACCGGAGCGGGCGGAACAGGCGGCAGGCGGCCCGGACCACGGATCGCGAACCCGGCGGGACCCGGGCCCGGCGCGCCGCCCGGACCTGGTGCGCCGCCCGGACCTGGTGCGCCGGCCGGACCTGGTGCGCCGGCCGGTGCGTCGCCTGGACATCCCGGTCCCTCGGTCGACGGCGGATACGCCTACGTGATCCGCGCGTCGGACTACCCCGTTCCTCCGGCCAGCCCGCCCCGGCCGCGGCGGCCGCAGAGCCCGGCGCAGCCCGCCGGCGAGGACCCCGCCAACGTCTACGTCTACCGGGACGGCGGCGGACAGCCCGCCGGCGCCGCCGGACCGGACGAGAGCGACGCCGCGTACTGGTACGGCCGTCGCGAGGAGGACGATCAGCCCGCGGCCCGGCAGGAAGCCCGCGGTCCCTTCGAGCCGCTCGTCTCGTCCACCGCGCCCCCGCCAGATCCGTCGTCCGGTGCGGCGCAGTCCGATCCGGCGCGGTCGGCCGCGCCGCCGCCCGACGCGGTGCCCGCAGACACGGGCCCGGCCGACACGGGCCCGGCCGACACGGCTGCGCCGGCAGACGTGCCGGAAGACCCGGTGCGCGCCAGGGCGCGGAAGCTCGAGCAGATCAAGGATTTCTACCTGACCGCGGAAGCGATCGGCGAGGAGAACGTCGACAAGCACTTCGACCAGCTTCTGGCCCATCAGCGCGAGCTGATCAGCGAGTACTTCAGGCAGTCGGGCGCCGCGACGCCCGAGGCCGCATCGCAGGAGCAGGCGGCCCGCCAGGATGCCGTGCCCGACGGGTCCTTCGTCGCCGAGAAACCCCGGGCATGACGGTTCCGGTCGGCCGCACGCCGGTCATCGCGGTACTCGGCTTGGGGGAGGCGGGCTCGGCCATCGCGGCTGACCTGCTCGCCGCCGGGGTACGCGTCCGCGGCTACGACCCGGCCGTGGCCTCGCCCGAGGGCATCACCGACACGCGCAGCGAGGCCGAGGCGGCCCGGGGAGCGGACCTAGTGCTCAGCGTCAACAGCGCGAAGGCCGCGGTGGACGCGTTCGAGGCCGGCCGCGATGGCGTGCAGCCAGGCGGCCTGTGGGCCGACCTGAACACGGCCTCGCCCGGCACCAAACGCCGGCTGGCGAAGATCGCCGAGGACTCGGGCATCCCGTTCGCCGACGTCGCGATGATGGCCCCGGTCCCCGGCCGCGGCCTGCGCGTTCCCATGCTGGCCAGCGGCGGCGCGGCCGGGCGGTACGCGGACATGCTCGCACCGCTGGGCGCCGACATCGAGGTGCTCGACGGCCCGGCCGGCCTCGCGGCGACCAAGAAGCTGCTGCGCAGCGTGTTCTACAAGGGCATGGCCGCCGCGGTGGTCGAGGCTCTCGAGGCCGCCCGGGCGGCGGGTCACGAGCCGTGGCTGCGGGAGCATCTCGCGGCCGAGCTGACCGCGTCCGACGCCCGCACGCTCGAGCGCATCACCGAAGGGACGTACCGGCACGCGGTGCGCAGGACCGCCGAGATGGAGGCGGCCGCGGACATGCTCACCGAGCTGGGCGTGGCCCCTCTCATGGCCGACGCCAGCCGCGCCCTGCACGAGCGCCTGGCGCAGGGCGCCGCACTCGGGCCAGCGGAGGGCGGGCCAGCGGAGGGCGGGCCAGCGGGGGTCAGGCCAGGGGGGCCAGCGCCTCGGCCAGAGGCCTGAGCGTCTCGGGCCGCACGTGATGCGGCAGGTTCATGATCGCCAGGTCGGCGCCGGCCTCACGATAGGCGGCGACCTGCGCCAGCACCGGTTCCAGGTCGGAGCCCGGATCCATGCGCACGTTGACCGAGCAGGTGATCTCCTTCACGTCGCGGCCCATGCTCTCGCAGTGCGCGGCGAGGACCTCCTTCAGCTCGAGCCAGTCCTCCGGGCCTTGCGTGATGGCGTTCCACTGCTGGGCCCAGCGCGCCACCGTCCGCAGCGTCCGCGTCTTGCCGCGGCCGCCGATCGTGATCGGGGGACAGGGCCGCTGCACTGGTTTCGGCTCGCAGCGGGCGTCGGTGAGCCTGACGTACCTGCCGTCGTACGTCGTGGTGGTCTGGCTCAGCAGCAGGTAGATCGCCTCGACGCCCTCGTCGAACCGGTCGAACCGCTCGCGCATCGGCGGCAGCGGGATTCCGTAGGCGTCGCACTCCATCTGGTTCCAGCCCGCGCCGAGCCCGAGTTCGAGCCGGCCGCCGGAGATGATGTCGACGGTCGCGGCCATGTTCGCGAGCACCGCCGGATGGCGGTAGATCATCCCGGTGACCTGGCAGCCGATCCGGATGCGGCTGGTAGCCTGCGCCATCGCGGCCAGCATCGTCCAGCCTTCGAAATTCGGGCCGGTCAGGTCGCCGGTCAGCGGGTAGAAGTGGTCCCAGTTCCACGCCGACTCGAACAGCGGGATCTCGTCAGCCGCGATCCACGCGTCGCGGATCTCCTCCCACCTCTGGTGCTCGGGCCGTGTCTTGATCGCGAAGCGCATGCCGCTGGCGTCCCTCCTGCCCCGTGGGCCGAAAACCGGATGCCGGTATCCTAACGAGGCAGGAGGTCGCGTCATCTGGACAACCGTCGGCTACGGCCGCGCGGGGATGACGTAGGTCACCAGCGAGCGAGCCGGAAGGGTGGCGGTGAACGCGCCGCCCCGGATGCCGATGACCGGCTGCGCGGCGGTGTCGTCGCTCGCGTCGGTCAGGTAAGGCGTTGCCGCCAGCCCGGAGGCGCCGGTGTCGCGCAGCGAGAACGTCGCGGTCTGCGCGGTCGTGGCCGTGTTGAGCACCACCACCGCGACCGAGCCGTCGAGGTTGCGGAACGCCGTCACCTCAAGGTTCCCGTTGACGCTCGAGGCCCCGATCCTGGTCGCGCCCGGCCGGACGAACCGGCTGTAGTTGGCGAACGCCCACAGGCGCCCCGACGTGGCGACGGTGCTGCCCTGGATCTCGACGAGCCCCTCGTTGTCGCCGTTCTCCGACGGGGTGGTCGAGCCCCACCAGTACAGGAACGCGTTCAGGTTCGAGGCGGTCAGCCCGGTATAGATGTTCTGCGCCCAGCTGAATCCCGACGCGGTGGTGCCGTCATCCCAGGCGGGATCCCATGCCTGGAACGTGGACCACTCGGTCTCCCAGACCTGCTTGGTCCATCCGGCCAGCGGCGAGTCGGGCGGTGCGGTGTAGCCGTGGCTGGTGAACAGCGGAGTCCAGAAGTTCGCCACCGGGTCGGCCTCGATCGCGGCGGCATACTGCTGGGCGTAGTCCCAGCCCTCGGTGGCGCAGCACTCGGCCTGGGTGCGCAGCCCGGATCGCAGCAGCGTCGGGCCAAGGAACTCCATGAAGTTGGCGGTCTGGTCCGGGGTCATGATCATGCTGTCGTAGCCCGGGCCGATGTTCGCCTCGTTCTCGGGTCCGACGTAGCTGAGCGGATCGCCTGCCGCCGCGTAATCCTTCGCGTACTGCGCGAGGTAGTTGGCGTAGGCCTGGCGCCAGTCGCCGCTGGTGCACGTGGCGCCCGGCACGCCGCACAGGGTGCCGCCGTTGTCCTGGGAGTCGTTCGTCTTCATGAACGCCGGCGCGCTCCAGGCGTCGGCGAACACGTCGGTGACGCCGTAATCGGCCTTGATCTGCTGGGCGAACCAAAGCTGCCCCTGATCTTGGTCGACGGCGGCCAGGGACAGGTAGGTCGGGGTGGCGCTCGGGCTGCTCGGCGCGGTGGGCTCGATGGTGGTGCCGGGGTCCGCGCTGATCTCGTTCCGCAGGATGGTCAGGCCGGCTCCGCTGGTCGGGCTGTACAGCAGGCTCAGCACCTGCTGCTGGACCGCGGCCGGATCGTTCATCACCGTCTCCGCCTGGCCGAACGCCTCCGACGCGCCGAACCCCGCGATCCGCTGGTATCTCGTCCCGCCGTCGACGACGACGGAGGGAGCCTGCCCGTCGGCCCGTGCGCCGAGGCCCGTGGCTTCGGCGGTGCTCGCCTGCGCGGCGCCGCCCGAAGCTACCAGCGCCAGCGGCGCGGCCAGGGCGAGCGCCGCCGCCGGCGCGAGGAATCTTGCCGGTCTGTCGAGCTTGAGTCGGAACAACTTGCCGTTCATGCGACCTCCTCCTCGTGCGCGGAGCGCATGCGGCGCGCGGCGCGGCCGCAGCGCTAGACGCTGGTCACCATACGAAAAGCTTCCGAAACTTTCAATAAAACCGACTATCGAAAATGCCGAATTTTATTGGTTTTTGATCTCGAAATATTTCGAAGACTGACTTATCTTGCGGGCTAAGCAAACGAAGGATCCAGGATCGTTCGCGCAGTGACCGCGAAGCGCCTAGCGGCGCCCGGCGAACGCCGCGGTAGTCCGCGGGGAGCACCCGACGGTGGCCGGTCGAACGCCATGCGGTCGGCCCACAAGCCCTGCTGACCCCACCCGCCTCTTCTCTCGCGCGGCCGCGGCGCCCATGGCCCGTTTCCTGGGAGGATCAGGGCTCATGGGAAAAAAGGGGGCGTGATAGCGCACCGGATCCTCCCATGAGCCCGAATATTCCCAGATCTTCTGGGATGCTGTCGCGTCTTTAACGCTCGTCACCGGCGGGCGCTCGCCAGGCGCCGCCGGGCTCCTGAAACGCTGCGCGAACGCCGGAGCAAGCGGAGGAGCGTCGCGGGCTAAGGGCGGCGACGGCAAAGGAACGTTACGAACTGGCCACCCGCCGTCCGCGTCACGCGGCGGAAACGTTACGAACTGGCCACCCGCCGTCCGCGTCACGCGGCCGAGGAGCGCCGCCTGGCGTAGCCGCCCCTGTCGACGAAAGTAGCTCGATATCAAGATTTTTTCGCTCGGGACCCTCCCCAGATAGCTTGATGTCGAGATACTGTAGGTTGGACGCAGGCGAGGGACGGCGCGGTATGAGCGAGGAGGCTCAGCAACGATGACGGCGAACAGCTTCGGCAGCCGGGCGGCGCTTGAGGTCGCGGGCGAGCAGTACGAGATCTACCGGCTGGACGCCGTGGACGGGTCGGCCAGCCTGCCGTTCAGCCTGAAGATCCTGCTGGAGAACCTGCTCCGGCACGAGGACGGCGTCAACATCACCGCCCAGCAGGTCGACGCGCTCGCGAGCTGGGACCCCGGACAGGAGCCGGACACCGAGATCCAGTTCACCCCGGCGCGGGTGATCCTGCAGGACCTGACCGGCGTGCCCGCGGTGGTGGACCTGGCGGCCATGCGCGAGGCCATGCGGGCGCTCGGCGGCGACCCGACGAAGATCAACCCGCTGATCCCTGCCGAGCTTGTCATCGACCACTCCGTGGTGGCCGACGTGTTCGGCCGCCCGGACGCGTTCACCAGGAACGTGGAGATCGAGTTCAGCCGCAACCGCGAGCGGTTCGGCTTCCTGCGCTGGGGGCAGCAGGCGTTCAGCCAGTTCAAGGTCGTCCCGCCGGGTACCGGCATCGTGCACCAGGTGAACATCGAGTACCTGGCCCGCGTGGTGATGACCCGCGACGGCACCGCCTACCCCGACACCTGCCTGGGCACCGACTCGCACACCACGATGCAGAACGGCCTCGGCGTCCTCGGCTGGGGCGTGGGCGGCATCGAGGCCGAGGCGGCCATGCTCGGCCAGCCGGTCTCCATGCTGATCCCGAAGGTCGTCGGGTTCCGGCTGTCCGGCGAGCTGCCGAGCGGCGCGACCGCCACCGACCTCGTGCTCACGATCACCGAACTGCTGCGCCGCCGCGGCGTCGTGGGCAAGTTCGTCGAATTCCACGGCGAGGGCGTGGCGGCTGTCCCGGTCGCCAACCGCGCCACGATCGGCAACATGTCGCCGGAGTTCGGCTCCACCTGCGCGATCTTCCCGATCGACCAGAACACCCTGGACTACCTCGCGCTCACCGGGCGCCCGCGCGAGCAGCTTGCGCTGGTCGAGGCGTACGCGAAGGAGCAGGGCCTCTGGCACGACCCAGCCAAGAGCCAGGCGCGGTACTCCGAGGAGCTCAGCCTCGACCTGTCCACCGTGGTCCCGTCGATCGCGGGCCCGAAGCGCCCGCAGGACAGGATCGAGCTCGCCAACGCCAAGAACGCCTTCCGCGACGCGCTGCCGAACTACGTGCCGGAGCCCAGCCTGGACAACGGGCTGGCCGGCACCTTCCCGGCCTCGGACCCGGTGGCGACAAGCGACGGCACCCGCGCCTCCAATCCCGTCCAGGTCACGCTGGAAGACGGCACCACGACCAGCGTCGACCACGGCAGCGTGGTGATCGCCGCGATCACCTCCTGCACGAACACCTCCAACCCCTCGGTCATGGTCGGCGCCGCCCTGCTCGCCAAGAACGCGGTGGAGCGGGGCCTGGCCCGCAAGCCCTGGGTGAAGACCACGCTGGCGCCTGGCTCCAAGGTGGTCATGGACTACTACGAGCGGGCCGGCCTGCTGCCCTACCTGGACAAGCTCGGCTTCAACCTGGTCGGCTACGGCTGCACCACCTGCATCGGCAACTCCGGGCCGCTGCCGCCCGCGATCAGCGAGGCGGTCAACGACAACGACCTGGCGGTGGCCGCCGTGCTGTCGGGGAACAGGAACTTCGAGGGCCGGATCAACCCCGACGTCAAGCTGAACTACCTGGCCTCGCCGCCGCTTGTGGTGGCCTACGCGCTGGCCGGGACGATGGACATCGACCTGGCCCGCGAGCCGCTCGGCTCCGACGCCGAGGGCGAGCCGGTCTTCCTGGCCGACATCTGGCCGTCCCCGGAGGAGGTCGCCGACGTCGTGCAGAACGCGGTGGCCGAGGAGATGTTCACCCGCGACTACGCCGACGTGTTCACCGGTGACGACAACTGGCGTGGCCTGAGCGTCCCCGACGGTGACACGTTCGCCTGGGATGACGCGTCGACCTACGTCCGCAGGCCGCCCTACTTCGACGGCATGCCGGCCGAGCCGGAACCGGTCACCGACATCACCGGCGCCCGGGTGCTCGCCATGCTCGGCGACTCGGTGACGACCGACCACATCTCGCCGGCCGGGGCCATCAAGACCGACAGCCCGGCCGGGAAGTACCTGACCGAGCACGGGGTAGACCGCAAGGACTTCAACTCCTACGGATCCCGCCGCGGCAACCACGAGGTGATGATCCGCGGCACGTTCGCCAACATCCGGCTGCGCAACCAGCTAGCGCCAGGCACCGAGGGCGGGGTCACCGTCGCCGACGGCGAGCAGATGCCCATCTACGACGCGTCCCGCAAGTACCTCGAGGCGGGCACCCCGCTGATCGTGCTCGGCGGCAAGGAATACGGCTCAGGCTCGTCCCGCGACTGGGCGGCGAAGGGCACCCTGCTGCTCGGCGTGCGCGCGGTGCTCGTGGAGTCCTTCGAGCGCATCCACCGCTCCAACCTGATCGGGATGGGCGTGCTGCCGCTGCAGTACCGCCCCGGCGAGTCGGCGGCCTCGCTGGGCCTGACCGGCCGGGAGACCTTCGACATCCGCGGCATCGAGGAGATAAATTCAAAAAATATACCGAACGAGGTCGTGGTATCAGCCGACGGCAAGGAGTTCCGCGCCAAGGTGCGGATCGACACCCCCGGCGAGGCCGAGTATTACCGCCACGGCGGCATCATGCAGTACGTGCTCCGCTCGCTGCGCGACGCGGGCTAGGTGCCGGCGCCGCCGCCGGTGCCCGCCCCGGCTCCGGAGATCGTGACCAGGCTGCGCGCCGCCGGCTGCGTCTTCGCCGAGGAGGAAGCCGGGCTGCTCCTCTCG
This sequence comes from Streptosporangiaceae bacterium, assembly GCA_030040475.1. The sequence continues at coordinate 3,616 of JASHTQ010000283.1, read as the reverse complement.
GCGGCGCGGACGCCGGGGGAACTGGCCGTCATGGTCGACCGGCGGGTGGCCGGCCTGCCGCTTGAACAGGTGATCGGCTGGGCCGAGTTCTGCGGCCTGCGGATCGCGGTGGACCCTGGTGTGTTCGTCCCCCGCCGCCGGACCGAGTTCCTCGTCCGCGCGGCGGCGGCACTGGGCCGCCAGGCAGACGTCGTCGTCGACCTGTGCTGCGGGGCGGGCGCGATAGGCGCGGCGCTGGCCCACGCGCTGGGCGGGGCGGAGGTGTACGCGGTCGACATCGACCCGGCCGCCGTGCACTGCGCCAGGCGCAACGTTCCGGGCCCGGTCTACCAGGGCGACCTCTACGACCCGTTGCCCGCCGGGCTCAGGGGCCGGGTAAGCCTGCTGGCCGCCAACGTGCCCTACGTGCCGACCGGGGAGATCCGGTTCCTCCCCGCTGAGGCGCGCTGCCACGAGCCCTCGGCCGCGCTCGACGGCGGGCCGGACGGCCTCGACGTCCTCAGGCGGGTCGCGGCGGGCGCACCCGAGTGGCTGGCGCCGGGCGGCCACCTGCTGATCGAGACCAGCGAGCGCCAGGCCGCTTCGGCCGCGGCCGACTTTGCACGCTGCGGCCTGGCCGCGCGGGTGACGAGCTCCGCCGACCTCGACGCCACCGTGGTCATCGGCTCAAAAGCCGGGGAACAGCTGGCGTAGCTCGTCGAGGTCGGCGCCGTCGGCAGCGGCGGGCGTGTGCGCGGGGTCCAGGCGCCCGTAGACCAGCCGGACGAGGGCCTCGGCGGGCAGGCCCAGCTCGGGCAGGCCCAGCTCGCCGTCGGCGGGCACGAGCGTGACCGCGTCGCCGGTCTGGAGAACGAACTGCCGGTCCGGCTCTGTGGCGGTCACCAGCAGCCGGCGCTGCTTCCCGTCGGGCTTGCCGGTCCTCGCCGCGAGCTGGCCCAGCGTGTCGACGAGCAGGCCGACGGCGTCCGGCTCGACCGTCGCCGCCGGGTCGAGCGCGACCGCCACGTCCCAGGTGTGCACGGCGTGCTCGCCAAGCCGCATCCTGGCAAGCCCGGTGGCGTCCAGGTCCGTCCCGAACAACTGCAGGTGCAGGCCGGCCAGCTGATCGGCGTCGAGCGACTCGAACCGCTCAAGCACCGCCTGGTCCGCGCGCAGGGCGTCCGATGCCTGCGCCTGCGGGCTCTTCGCGTTCCAGATATCCCAGATCGGGCCGAAGGCCTCGCGTCCCGGCGCTTCCTTCCCGTCCAGGCTCGCGTCGAGGAACAGGCCGAAGATCTCCGCCTGCGAGCCGAGATGCGAGAGCACCTGAGCGACCGACCACTCACTGTCGTACGAGGGCTGCTCGAGCTGGCCTTCGTCAAGCGGGTCGACCAGGGCTCGCAGCGTCTCATGGGAGTGCCGGAGGGCGCCGATCCACGGGGCCGGGTTGTTGTCCACGGGTGCATCGTAGCGGTGATCACCGCCGCCGGTTCCGCCGCCTAGACTGCCTAGCAAGGCACGAGCAGCTCTCGTTCTGGTCAACGGGGGAGCAGTTGGCGCAGGGCACTCACGAAGCGGGCCAGCCCGGCAGCGGGCAGGACCGGGCCGACCCCGTGGCTGCCTGCGAGGCGGGCCGGCCGGACCGGCCCTGGCTCGGCCGTCGCCGCCTGATGGCCAGCTACGCGGCGTTCGCGGCGTACGCGGTCCTGTTCGCCGTCTTCTCGCGGGGAGAAGACCAGGTCTGGGCGATCTGGGCCTCGTGTGGCTACGCCGTGGCCCTGCTCATGCTGTGGCTCTGGCCGTCCCGCACCGCCGCCGTGCTGGTCTCGGTGGCCGTGGCGGTGGTCGCACCGCTGCTATGGCTGTCCGTCGCCTACCCGCTCGAGGCGGGGATGATGGTCATCGACAGGTCGGCGACCCTGCTGCTGCACCACGGCTCGCCGTACCTCACCTCCGGTCAGGTCACCTCCTGGCTGTCGTATAACCCGTACCTGACCGTGATGACCCTGTTCGGCCTGCCGAGCGCGGCCGGCCTGGGCGGCCTGGCCGGGAATTCCGGGGTGTGGATTGCCGTCGTCACGGTGGCGGTGCTGGCGGCGGCGTTCTGGGCCGCCGTGCCGCACCGTGGCTGCGCGACGTGCCGCCGCGACGCCCTGCTCGCCACCGCGGTCGCCGTGGCCTCCCCGGTGATAGGCCTCAACCTCGCGGTGATCACCACCGACCCGCCGGTGCTGGCGCTGATCCTGCTGTCGATGGCCTTCGCGGCCCGTCCGCCGGCGGCCTCGCCCATCCCCGGCGGCCTGCTCGGCTCCGGTGCCGCCCTCGGCTCCGGTGCCGCCCTCGGCGTGGCCTGCGACCTGAAGTCCACCGCCTGGCTCGCGGTCCCCGTCATGGCCGCGATGTTCGCCCGCCGCGACGGCGCGCGCGCCGCCGTCGGGTTCGTCGCGGCGTCGCTGGGGACGACCACCGTGCTGATCGCGGCCATGGCCCCGGCGGTCCTGTTCAGGCCGGCGGCCGCGGTGGCCCTGGTACAGAACAGCGTCCTGTTCCCGCTGGGCCTCACCCATGACAAGACGCCGGCCGAGAGCCTGCTACCCGGCCACCTGCTGACCGACCTGGGAACCGCGGGACACGTGCTGTCGGTCGGCCTGCTGCTTGCCGTCGGCCTCGCGGTCGCCGTCTCCCTGGTGATCCGGCCCCCCGGTGACGTGCCCGCCGTCGGCCGGCGGCTGGCGCTCGGGCTGACGCTGATGTTCCTACTCGGCCCGGCAGTCCGGTTCGGCTACTTCATCTACCCTCTCGGCCTGCTCGGCTGGCTCGCCCTGACCACTACGGCGTCGGGCAACCCTCCCGTCAGCCCCGGCAGCAGCCCTACCGACTCGGCCGTGCTGAACGCGGACGCTGCAAGCTCGCCGAACGATACCGTGTAGCCGACCAGATCCCCGTCCCGCCCACTGCGTCAGGCCGTGGGCGTTAGGGGTGGTCAATGTCGATATTGCGGCTGACGGCCGCGGCGATGGCCGCTAGGTCGCCTTCGTCGGAGCTGACTATAAGGTCGCCGCGCCGCAGGGCGCCTTCGACGACGCTGGCGTCGACGATGTCGGTGACGCGAGCGCGCCCGGCGAGGGTGCCGGTGGCCCTGGCCCTGCTGTCATCGAGAACCTCGACCTCGCATCCAGCCAGCAGCCGGGCGAGCAGCGCCTGGCGGGGCGTGCCTCGCCAGCACTGGGCAACGACCGAGGAGGGGACGGTCGGCACGACGCGGTGGAGCAGCAACGCACGATGGCGGGCCCACATCGGCCGCTCGCCGCGCTCGGCGGCAATCAGCGCCCCGGAGTCATACGTGACCCCCGTCACGCCGACCGCCGGGTCGCGGTCGGCCGGATGACCCGGGCAGCCCACTCGTCGGCCGCGGCGATCTCGTCCGGGGTGAACGGGCCGTGCTCGGCTTCATACTGGCTGACCGCTTCCAGGCCGGCCCGGATGACGAATTCCTTCCGCGCGGTCTGGGCGACCCAGGCACTGTAGCTCATCCCGGCAGCCTCGGCGGCGGCGGCGATCTCGGCATCGAGTTCGGGCGGGATGGAGATGGATCGTTTCTTCCTGACGGCCATGACTCCACGGTAGCACAGCGGTA
>JASHTQ010000282.1 GCA_030040475.1 Streptosporangiaceae bacterium | reverse complement strand
CCGTGCGGTGATCGGCGCGGTGAGGGCTAGGGCTTTCTCCTTGAGGGTCATGTCGGCGTGGACGTAGGCGGCGGTTGAGCGGACGTCAGCGTGACCGAGCCATAGAGCGATGACCGTGGTGTCGACACCGGCCTGCAACTGGTAGGGAGCGGATTACCGACCATGCTGAATACCTCTGGTGGGTGCCGGGGTCGGTGGGGTATTCGTCAGGGCTGGTGGGGATGGCGGGCTAGCTGGGCTGCGTAGCGGGTCCAGTCGCCTCCGGCTTGGTGCGTCCATCGGGCGGCGGTGTTGTGGTGCAGGCCGAGCAGGTCGGCGAGGACGGCGGCGGGGAGCTGGGCGGCGAGGTCGAGGAGGGCGGCGCGGCGGCCGGGCTGGGCGTGGATGCCGAGGGCGCGGAGCCGCTGGCCGAGCGTGTCGGGGGTGAGGGGGCGGCCGGGCAGGTGCCCGGGGAACAGCCAGGTGGTGGCGGGCGGGGAGCCGACGCCGCGGTGGCTGCGGCCGTCGTTGATGAGCTGGCGGGCGGCGTCGGCGAGGGGGCCGGGGAGCGGCACGTCGTGGCGGCCGAGCCGGATGAGCGTCTGGCCGTCGTGGCGGGTGAGCTGGCTGGCGGTCATGGCGGCGATGCGGGATAGCGGCTGGCCGTAGAGCAGGAGCAGGCAGCCGGCGACCCGGTCGGTGGGCTCGAGCGCGGTGTCGTGCAGCAGCCGGGCGGCCAGCTTCCACCGCTGGTCCTGGCTGATCGCGGGGCCGGCCGGGCGCGGCGGCGGGGGTATGGTCAGCTTCTGGCAGTGGCGGCGGGCGGCGGCCCATGCCAGGAAGTCCCTGGCCAGGCAGGCTGAGGGCCCGGTGCCCAGCCAGTGGTCGAGGTCGGCTTGGCTGCAGGCGGCGAGGGTGATGCCGCGGCTGCGGAGCCAGGCCAGGAAGCTGGCCGCGGCGCGGATGCTGGTGCGGGCGTGCGCGGTGGGAGTGCGCGGGCGGCCGGTTCCCGCGGTGCTGGCGCGGAGCCGGCGCATGACCTGCCAGGTGGCGTAGGCGTGCACCAGGCGCCGGTCGGCGGCCGGGCTGATGGTGTTCAGCAGGCTGGTGAGCCATTGCCCGGTCCGGGCGAGTTCCTCGTCGCGCGGCGGGAGCGTCCCGGCGGAGGTGAGCATGTGCCGCAGGTAGTCGGCGGCCCGCCGGCGGGGGTGGTCGTCCAGGGCATCGTGGCTGATGGCCAGCCGGCCGGCGGCCACGTCGGCGAGCAGGCCGGCGCCGGCGCCCTTGCGCAGCCAGTTCAGCGCGCTGCGCGGCTGGCGGGCGGCGGTCACCGCGTCGAACACGCCGGCCAGCTCCGCGGCGATGGTCCCGGTCCCGGCCGACAGCAGCTGGCGGGCGCGGCGGCGCAGGCTGCACCGGGCGCAGCGGCCTTTCTCGTAAAGCTTGTCTTCGGTCCCGCAATCCGTGCAGGCGTGGGTGACCGGGATGCCGGCGCAGTCCGCGCAGGTGCTGGCGGCCGGGCCGGGCGGGGCGACCAGCCGCCGCTGCTGGCCGCAGGATGCGCACCGGCCCCGGCGGCGCAGTGCGGCGTTGTAGCACGGGTCGCAGACCGGTCCCTCGGGCCAGCGCGCGGTCGGCGGGCGGTCCTGGCCGCACCGGGCGCACGTGGCCGACGCCCGCGGTGAGCACGATTTGCAGACCGGCCGGATGGTCGCGGCGAAGCTGCATTCCTTGCGCCTGCCGCAGATGCTGCAGGTGGCGGCGGGCAGCCTGTAGCAGTTCACGCAGATGTCCGGGCGCCCGTCCCGGCCGCGGACCGCGACCGGCGAGGTCTTGCCGCACCGGCCGCAGGTACGGCGGCGCGCGGGGTCGTGGGTGCGGCGGCACACCTCGCAGATATCCTGTCCGGCAGCGTTGCTCCCGGCGCGCGGGCGGACCTTGCCGCAGCCGGCGCAGGCGACGGCGCGCTGCCAGGACCGGCACCGCTGGCATGCCCCGGCACCGCCGTCGCCGCGGGTCAGCGGTTTGCCGGTCCGCCCGCAGACCGCGCACGCGGGAACGGGCAAGGCTGATCCGCGTGCGATCAGCTCGGCTGCCAGCCGTCCCGCGACCGGCGGGGCTCCCTTGGCCAGGGCGCCGGGGTCGGCGGCCAGCGCGAGCGCCAGCTGCCGCAGCGCCTGCCCGGCAGGCGCGACCGCATCGACAGCCGCCTCGATCACCGTCCTGGGCAGGGTTCGCTCCGCCGCCGCGGCCATCTCCACCACCTGATCACGGCGGCAGCGGGAGCAACCCGTCCCCGGTGAGCCGGCCTGATGGCCGGCCGGACAGCGGGCCACTGCTGCTACCGTCCCGTGACGCGTGCCCGGACCGGACGCGGCGGAGGCTGTCCCGGCGCAGCCTGCCGGCCTGCCGCGGCGGTCATGGTGACCGGCTCGACAAGATCGCCGGGGCCGCAGCCCAGGATGTCGCACAGCGCCGCGAGGGTGGCCAGGCTCAGCCGCTCCGGGACCCCGGTGACGAGCCGGTAGACCTGCTCGCGGGACAGCACGACGCCGCGCTCGGCCAGCAGCGGCCCCAGCTGCGTCGTGGCATACATCTCCTGGTCGGCCATCAGCCGCCGCAAGTGCCACCGGTACCCGACCGTCCGCGCCATCACATGCCGTCCTCTCCCTCGAACGCGCGGGCCAGCGCGGCCCGCAGCATCCGGTTCCGCGCGTCCTGCCCGACCGTCGTATACGCGGCCGTCGTCGACGCCCACGAGTGACCCGCCTGCAGCTGCACGAACAGCGGATCAGCGCCGTCTTCGATCAGGTGCGAGACATACGAATGCCGCAGGCAGTGCACCGACAGCCCGCGCGGCAGCCCGGCCGCCGACCGCCAGGCCGCGAACCGCTCATCCACCAGCCGCAGCGAGATCCGCTCCCCGCGCTCGGTCAGCCACAGCGCCGGATGAGACGGCATACCCCAGCGGGGCCGCACGTCATCGATGTACTGGGCCAGCGCCTCGGCAGCCCACGGCATCACGGTGGCCACCGCCCGGCGCCGCGGCGGGCTGCCCCGCATCGCCTTGCCGTACCGGACATGACACACCCCCAGCCCGGCCAGCTCGGGAGCGGCCGGGTTCGGCGCGAAATCGGCCACGTCCAGCATCGCCGCCTCCCGCCGCCGCAGCCCCCACCCGTAGATCACCTTGAACAGCGTCGCGTCGCGGAACCCCGCCAGCCACCCCTTGCGTCCCGACCCGGCCGCCTTCTCCACGTGGTCATCGGCGGCGTCGGAGAACGCCTGCAGCTCGGCCCGCGTCAGCGGCCGCCGCTCCGCCCGGCCCTCATGCTCGCACACGTGCGCCGCGGTGTTCCGCTCCCAGAACACCTGCACCGGCACCGCCCCGGCGCGCTGCTCGCACTCACTGACCCACCCGTACCGGGGATCGCACACGTACTCCAGGAACAGCGCCAGCGCCCCCTGGTAGGAGCGGACCGTCGAATGCGCCCACCCGCCCGAGGCCAGCCACGCCTCGGCCTGCGCCGCCGTCCACTGCCACGGCCAGCACCCTGTGGACGCGGTGAACTGGCGCACCACCCGCTCCCGCTCCCCGGCCAGCCGCACGGTCAGCCTCCGAGCCTGCTGCTGGCGCCGCCACCCCGCCAGCATCTCCTCCAGCAGCGCCGCACCCGGCGACACCGGCGCGGCGCCATCCGCACCGACCAGCGCCAGCAATCCCCGCCGTGCCCCCATCCGGCCCCCTCCGCCCGTGCACCGGGCGCATCAACCGGTCACCCAGCGCAACCGATCCGGATGCCACATCCTGCCATCCACCGCAACCGGGAGCCAGAACCCCAGCCTCCGCCGCGTGTCCCGCGCCCAGCCACCCGGCCAGGCCAGGCGCCCGTCACGCCGCAGCCCTTACCGCGCCTGCCTCACGCCGGCGGCGGAATGTTGCATCCGATGCAACTCCGCGCCCTTCGACCCACGTCAGGATGGTGTGCCGGATCCAGTGGCTGCTGATGCCCTGGATCGCCACCCAGGGCAGGTGCCGGCCGATCCGCGTCCACAGATGGTCATACCGGCGGTGGGTGATCGGGCGGCCATCGGCATACCGCAGTAGCTGTCCGTCTGGCGGAGCGTGCCGGTCCTGGCCGGGCCACGTCCTCCGAGATGGTGTATGAAATGGCCACCTCGCGACCTGTTTCCATTTAAGCGGGAATTGCCCCTATTGTCAATCCAGCCTCACTAGTCATATCCTGCCCCATATTAGCCTGGGCGGCCTTCTGGCAGGCGGCGAGGATTTCCAGGCCCATATAGCGGCGGGACTCGGTCCATTCGTCGTTCTGCTCGG
>JASHTQ010000281.1 GCA_030040475.1 Streptosporangiaceae bacterium | reverse complement strand
AGATCGACGGGATCGCCGCCGACATCGAGCCGCTGGCGGTCGACGACCCGGACGGCAACGCCCGCGTCCTCGTGCTCGGCTGGGGATCCACCTACGGCTCGATTGGCGCCGCCGTCCGCCGGGCGCGCAACGCCGGGCACTCGGTCGCGCAGGCGCATCTGTGCCATCTGAACCCGTTCCCGTCGAACCTGGGGGACGTTCTGCGGCGGTATGACAAGGTGCTGCTGCCGGAGATCAACCTCGGCCAGCTCGCCCTGCTGCTGCGCGGGCGGTTCCTCGTCGACGTGATCTCCTACAACCGGGTCCGGGGCCTGCCGTTCCAGGCGGCCGAGCTAGCTGGTGTCATCGAGGAAGTGATCAGCCATGTCTGAGCCAAACGGCCACGGCGCCCCCGAGGACGGCGACGGCATGCGCGGGTCTCCAGGCCACCGGCTGGCGTCGCTGACGCTTGTTCCTCGCACCACGGACCGTTTGGGAGCAAAAGATTTTAAAAGCGATCAGGAGGTCCGCTGGTGCCCCGGTTGCGGGGACTATGCCATCCTGGCCGCCTTCCAGGCATTCCTCCCCGAGCTTGAGGTGCCGCGGGAGAACGTCGTGGTGATCTCCGGAATCGGGTGCTCGTCGCGGCTGCCCTACTACGTGGACAGCTACGGGATGCACTCGATCCACGGCCGCGCGCCGGCGATCGCGTCCGGGCTCGCCGCGTCCCGGCCGGATCTGTCGGTGTGGGTCATCACCGGCGACGGGGACGCGCTGTCCATCGGCGGCAACCACCTGATCCACGCGCTGCGGCGCAACGTGAACATCAAGATCCTGCTGTTCAACAACAGGATCTACGGGCTGACCAAGGGCCAGTACTCGCCGACCTCCGAGCAGGGGAAGATCACCAAGTCGACGCCGTTCGGGTCGCTCGACCACCCGTTCAACCCGCTGTCGCTGGCGCTCGGCGCCGACGCGAGCTTCGTCGCCCGGACGATCGACTCCGACCGCAGGCACCTGACCTCGGTGCTGACCGCGGCCGCCGACCACCAGGGCGCGGCGTTCATCGAGATCTACCAGAACTGCCCCATCTTCAACGACGACGCGTTCGCGCCGCTGAAGGAGCCGACCGCGGCCGCTGAAAGGCTGGTCAAGCTCGAGCACGGGGAGCCCATCCGGTTCCAGGGCGGCACGCAGGGGCTGCGGTTCGGCTCGCACGGGGAGCTGGAGGCGGCCGCCGTGGCCGATGCCGACCCGGCCACGCTGATCACGCACGACGCGCATCGCGCCGACCCGTCTTACGCGTTCGCCTTGTCGCGGCTGGATACGTCGGACTTCCGTAACACCCCGATCGGCGTGTTCCGGCAGGTCGAGCAGCCGAGCTACGACCGGCTGATGGCGGACCAGATCGCCGCCGCGCGCGCCCGCAGCGGCCCCGGCGACCTGTCCGCGCTGCTGGCGGGCAGCGACACCTGGGAAGTGAGCTGACGGCACCTCACGTTCTGTGCGGTCCTCGCGTTTACCGGGCATGACTGGTGTCAACGCGCTCAGGTTCGGTGTTGTCAACGAGTCCGTCTCCTTCCCGGGCGGACCCGGCTGGCTCGATCATGTCCGCAGGGTGGAAGACAGCGGCGTCGGCGTGTTCCTGCTGCGGGACCACTTCTCGGCGGGCGCCTACGGCCGGCAGCTGGCTCCGTTCAGCGCCCTTGCGGCCGCGGCGGCGGTGACCACCCGGCTGCACGTGGGCACGCTCGTGCTCGACAACGACTTCCGGCATCCGGTGCTGGTCGCCCACGAGGCCGCGAGCCTGCACTACCTGTCCGGCGGCCGGTTCGAACTCGGCCTCGGGGCGGGCTGGCATGAGCCCGAATACTCGGCGGCAGGCCTCTCGTTCGACCCTGCGCCGCAGCGGATCGGGCGGCTTTCCGAGGCACTCGGCGTCATCCGCGGGCTGCTGGACGGCGGCACGGTGGATCATGCTGGCGACTCGTACCGAGTCCGTGGCCTGGATCTTGGCGTGCTGCCGCCGTACTCGGGGCGGCCGCGGCTTGTCGTCGGGGCGGGCGGCCCGCGCATGCTCGGCGTCGCGGCCCGGCATGCCGACACGGTCGGGCTGCTGCCGGCCCCGATCAGGAACTCCCAGGACAGTGACGATCCGCTCGACCGGCTGCCCGAGGCGCTCGACCGCAAGATCGCCGTGCTGCGCGCGAAAGGCGGCGATCGCTTCGGCGAGCTCGAGCTCAGCAGCTTCGTCACGATCGTGATCACCGACCACCGGCGTTCGGCGACCGAGGCCCTGATCGCGCGGCGCGGCTGGAGCGGGATCGACGCCGGCGCCGTCTGGCAGATGCCGTCGATCCTCATCGGCTCGGTCGCCCAGATCCGCGAGGACCTGCACGCCCGGCGGGAGCGGTTCGGCCTGTCCTACCTCGTCACCTCGGATCGCGACCTCGCCGCGGTCGCCGAGATCGTGGCCAGCCTCTAGCCGCGGTGCGCGGGGGGCGCGGGTGGCTACGGCGAGAGCCTGATTCCATCGGCCACAACGACCATCGGGCGCCACTGGAGCCACTCGGGTCTCGGCGTCAGCCGGTTCGCTTCACCACGAAGTCGCACAGCGCGAGGAACGCCGCTCTGGCGGGCACGTCGGGCAGCGCCATGAAATCGTTGCGGGCACCGTGCGCCCAGCTCAGGACGTCCGCGCGGGACTCGGCCATCGCGGGATGGCCGCGTAGCAGGAACAGCGCCTCGGTCATCAGCGCGTCGTCGCCCAGGTCCGCCTCGGTAAGCAGCCAGTGCAGCCGCTCATCGGGGGAAGCACCCGAGGCAGCGCCGCGGGAAGCACCAGGGGAAACGCCCGAGGAAGCCGCGGCAGCGGAACGCAGCGCGTACAGCACCGGCAGCGTCCGCACGCCCTGGCGCAGGTCGGTGCCCGGCGTCTTGCCCGACTGGGCCGAGTCGCTCGCGATATCGATCACGTCGTCGGAGAGCTGCCATGCCACGCCGAGTTGCTCGCAGGCGACGGCGATCCGGTCCACGACGTCCGCGGGAGCGCCGGAGAACAAGGCGCCGAACTGGCCGGACGTGGCGATCAGCGACCCGGTTTTCTCGGTGATCACGCGCATGTAGTGGTCAAGCGGATCCTGGCCGGGCCGCACGCCGACGGTCTCGGCCATCTGCCCGGTGACCAGCCGGGTGAACGTCTCGGCCTGGATCCTGACGGCCTGCGGGCCCAGGTCGGCGAGGATCCTGGAGGCCTGGGCGAACAGGAAGTCGCCGGTGAGGATCGCGACCGAGTTGTTCCACCGTGAGTTGACGGACTCGTGGCCGCGCCGCACAAGCGCCTCGTCCATGACGTCGTCGTGGAACAGCGTCGCCAGGTGGGTGAGCTCGATCACCACCGCGGCGTCGATGACCCGAGGATCGCGGGGGTCGCCGAACTGCGCGGCAAGCAGCACGAGCATGGCGCGGAACCGCTTACCCCCGGCGCCGAGAAGGTGCCTGGAGGCCTCGGTCAGCAGTTCGTCGTCGGGATGGGCGGTCTTGACAAGCGATGCCTCGACCCGGGCCAGATCGTCGAGCACCTCCGCTGCCAGGGCGGAGTCCGGGAAATCTACGGGAACTGCGATCACATGCTCTCCACGTCGTCGGCACGCGCGAACGCCTCGAATTTCCGAGTATGCCCGTTCTGCGCAGCCACAACCAGTGCGGCCGCAGCCGCAGCCGCAGCCGCAGCCACAGCCGGCGGGCGACGCTTAGCTGACGAAGAGCTGATTCGCCGCATGGCTGGCCAGGCTCAGGACCGGCTCGGGGACGATGCCGAGGACGACCGTGGCAACCACGCCCAGTCCGACCGCGGTGCCGGTGAACACGCTCGGCACGATCACCTCGGGGCCGTTGGGCACCGGGTCGCTGAAGAACATCAGCACGATCACCCGGACGTAGAAGAACCCGGCGATCGCGCTGCTCAGCACGCCGACGATGACAAGCGCCGTCTCGCCGGAGGCGATCGCGGCCTGGAAGACCGCGAACTTCCCGGTGAACCCGCTGGTCAGCGGGATGCCGGCGAAGGCGATGAGGAACAGCGCGAAGATGCTCGCCACTACCGGCGAGCGCCGGCCGAGGCCCGCCCAGCGGGACAGGTGCCCGGCCTCGCCGCCGGGGTCCCGCACCAGCGTGATGACGGCAAACGCGCCCACCGTGGTCAGCCCGTAGGAGGCGAGGTAGAACAGGCTGCTGGACAGGCCTGCCGCGCTGACGGCGATGACCGCGGTCAGCACGAAGCCGGCGTGCGCGATCGAGGAGTAGGCGAGCAGCCGCTTGACGTCGGTCTGGGTGATGGCGACGACCGCGCCCGCGACCATCGTGAGGATGGCGATCACCCAGAGCGCCGGGCGCCAGTCCCAGGTCAGGTTGCCGAACGCCACGTAGAACACGCGCAGCAGCGCGCCGAAGGCCGACACGACCGTGCAGGAGGCCATCAGCGCGGTGATCGGCGTGGGCGCGCCCTGGTACACGTCCGGCTTCCAGCCCTGGAACGGCACCGCGCCGATCTTGAACAGCAGGCCGACGCCGACCAGCGCGATGCCGGCGTACAGCAGCGTGGAGTTCGAGGTGTTGCTGGCGGCCGCGGACGCGATGGCGGACAGCCTGACCGACCCGGAGAAGCCGTACAGCATCGCGACGCCGAACAGGAAGAAGGCCGAGGAGAACGCGCCGAGCAGGAAGTACTTCATCGACGCCTCGTGCGACAGCAGCCGGCGGCGCCTGGCAAGCCCGCACAGCAGGTACAGCGGCAGCGACAGCACCTCGAGCGCGACGAACATGGTGAGCAGGTCGTTCGCGGCCGGGAACAGCAGCATGCCGCCGACGGCGAACAGCGTCAGCGGGAAGATCTCGGTGTGCATGACCCCGGCGCCCACGCCCTCGCGTTCCTCCGGGCTGCCCGGAGGCGCGGCCGCGGCGGCGGTGAACGGGCTGGTGCTCGAGTCGGCGAGGAGCAGCACGCTGGCGAACGCGAGGACCAGGATCGTGCCCTGGATGAACAGCGTCGGCCGGTCCACCGCGACCGCGCCGTCCGCGGCGACGTGGCCGGGGCTGCCGTCGGCGAAGATCTGGTGCGACGCGGCCACGACGATCGTCCAGACGAACGCGGCGGCCAGCGCGGCGAGGGTGATCACGAGCTGCGTGCCGCGCCGCGAGGAACGCGGCACGAAGGCCTCGACGAGCACGCCGACCACCGCCGCGGCGAAGACCACCAGCATCGGCGCCAGCTGGCCGTACTCGATGCTCGGCGGGGCGATGGTGGCCGCGGCCGGAGCCAAGGGCACGGCGAGGACACCGGTCACGGTTCGATTCCCTTCTGCACGACGCCGGTCAAATAGGCCGCGGTGCCGACCGTACTCACAGACGACGGGTGCGCGGGCACCGGATCGGTCACGTGCACCTGGGCCATCGTCACCTTGACCGCGGGATTGATGATGTCGAGCACCGGCTTGGGATAGACGCCGACCCCGACGATGAGCACCACGAGCGGCGCGACCGCGAGCACCTCGCGCCACCGCAGGTCGACCATCCCGGCCACCTGGTCACGGATCGGCCCGCCCGCCACCCGCTGGTACATCCACAGGATGTAGACCGCGGCCAGGATGACGTTCACGGTCGCGAACGTCGCCGCCACCTTGTACCTGGTGAAGGTGCCGATCAGGACCAGGAACTCGCTGACGAACGACGACAGCCCGGGCAGCGAGAGCCCGGCCAGGCCGGAGATCAGGAACAGCCCGGCCAGCACCGGCGCGACCTGCTGCACGCCGCCGAAGTCCGCGATCCGGTCCGACCCGCGCCTGATGATCAAGAACCCGACCAGGATGAACAGCGCGCCGGTGATGAACGCGTGGTTGACCATGTACAGCGTCGCGCCCGCCAGGCCCTGGCTGGTCAGCGCGAAGATGCCGAGCGTGATCAGGCCGAAGTGGGAGATGGAGACGTAGCCCATCAGGCGCTTGAGGCCCGCCTGGCCGATCGCCAC
>JASHTQ010000280.1 GCA_030040475.1 Streptosporangiaceae bacterium | reverse complement strand
CTGGAACAGGCCCTGCAGCACCGCGGGGATCGCCAGCGCCAGCTGGGCGACCCCGACCGCGAGGACGGCGGAGCACAGCGTCCCGCGGGTCAGCTCATGGCTTCCCGCGCCGTGGGCGGCGTGCGTCCCGGCAACGTTCCGCGTTGTCATGTAGCCTCCAGCCCTGGTCTTCCGGCAGCCCGGCCGGCCTCCGGGAGGCCGGCCCCTGGGACAGGTCACGCAACTGTCAACAGACCGTGACACATTCGTCTCGTTCCGCCAATACGGCTTTCACCGAGCGGAAACGGGTCACCACTGCCCCGCCTACGATGGGAGAAACCGCTCAAGGAATCGGGGCACTACGACGATGACGGTCCCGTCTGAGTTCGCTCCCGGCGGCCAGGCACAAAGCGCGCAGCTCCCGGCGGGCCTCGCCGCGCAGGGAAAGGATGACGTCGCTGGCCGGTAGCGAGCAGGATGCGGCCGGCGCGACGAAGCATCGAGGTGCTGAAGGCCCAGCCGTCCGCGTTCGACGAGCAGCTCGCGGCGCTCGAGCAGGTCCTGGACCCGCTCGCGGCGTGGAGCAAGATGTGGGCCGACGCGGAGCAGCGGATCGTGAACCTGGGCAAGCCCGAAGCCGGAGAGTGACCGGGGCCGCATACCGGCAACGCCGTCCTCACGTGCTGTTTACACCGATGCCGCCAGTGGTAGTTACGGTGGATACCGTGGGTGAGGACTCATGAGCACGCCCGGTCCTACGAGCGCGACACCGGCGCGTTCCAGCCGTACCGCCGCGCGGTCGTCGCGGCGCTCCCGCTCCGCAGCGGGCAGGTGGTTCTCGACGTGGGCTGCGGGACCGGATTGTGCTGCGGCCTGCTGCGGGAGAAGGTGGGCCGCGGCGGAACGGTCATCGGCATCGAGGAGTCGCCGGAGATGGCGGCGGTCGCCCGCGAGCACATCGCACGCGAAGGCTGGCGGAACGTCACCGTGGTGCAGTCGCCGGCCGAGGACGCCCGGCTCGAGACGACCGCGGACGCCGCGCTGTTCTGCGCGGTTCACGACATCTTGCAGTCTCCCGGCGCGCTGCGGAATGTCCTGGCGAGCCTTCGTCCTGGAGCGCCGGTGGCGGCCGGCGGCGGCAAGTGGGCCGTGCCGGTGCTGGTCGCCGTCAACTCGATGGTCCAGATGCTGCACGCTCCTTACGTGCGGAGCTTCGACGGATTCGACCGGCCGTGGCGATACCTGGAGCACCTCGTCGAGGACGCGCAGGTCCGGGAGACGGCGTTCGGCGCCGGCTACGTCATGACCGGCCGCACGCCAGCCTGACCCGGGAGCCTGACCCGGGAGCCTGACTCGGGCAACAGCCTCACCAGCACGGCGAGTCAGTTCGCGCGCATATTCACCACGAGCACGGGAAAACCAGATAGTATCCAGGTTTCCCGAGCCCGGGCGGCTTCGGCTCCTGGTCACGGCATCGCAGGAGAGTGACGCAGTGCTGCAGCTGGCCCAGGATGCGACGGTTCCGGAGACCCGGCGGGTGGAGCTGCCGGGCCGGGGGGTCACCCGGGTGCTGGAGTGCGCCGGCCCGCCCGGCGCGCCGGTGCTCATGCTCATCCACGGCGTGACGGTCACCGCCGAGCTGAACTGGGGGAAGGTCTTCGCCCCCCTGTCGCGTCAGTTCCGGGTGGTGGCCATGGACCTGCGCGGCCACGGCGACGGGATCGAGGTCGGCTGGCGGTTCCGGCTGGAGGACTGCGCGGACGACATCGCCGCGCTTGCCGGGGTCATGGGTATCGCGAGCTTCGTCGCCGTCGGGTACTCCATGGGCGGCATGGTCGCCCAGCTGGCCTGGCGGCGGCACGCCGCGATGGTCTCCGGCCTGGTGCTGTGCGCCACCGCCCGGAACGTCCTCGGGTCGCCGGCCGAGCAGCTGGCCGCGCTGGCGCTCCCGTCGGCGGCCGCCGCCATCCGGTGGAACCCGCTGCTGCGGCCGGTCAGCGCCGAGGCCCTCGGCCTGGCGCTGCTGGGACCGGTCGACGACCCGGCCACCGCCAGGTGGGCCCGCGCTCAACTGCGCCGGACCTCGCTCGGCACCGCCCTGTCGGCCGTCCAGGCCGTCTGCGAGTTCACCTCGCACAGCTGGATCAGCCAGGTCGACGTCCCCGCCGCGGTCGTGGTCACGACCCGGGACCGCATCGTGCCGACCAGCCGCCAGCGGAAGCTGGCCGCGGCGATGCCCGGCGCGTCGATCCACGAGGTGGCCGGCGACCACGCGGTCTGCATCACCGCGCCGCAGGTGTTCGCCCAGGCACTGCTCCAGGCCTGCTGGTCAGTCGCGCCCGGCTCGGTTGCCCAGCCGCAGTCGGCGGGGTAGCTGGCCCCGTGCTTCGGCTGGGCCATCCGGCCGATCGCACCTGCCGCGCGCTCGCACCACGGCCCGTTTTGGGAAAAGATTTTTGTCTTTATCAGAACGATCGGTGGTGCACCTTCCCGGTCACTGGCTAGGGCCGGGTTCAGGAGCCGATCGTGAAGGTGGCGGTCAGGGGGGCGGTCGAGTCGGTGCCGGCGAACACGTCGATGGCGGTGGCGTCGATGACCCAGTCCCGGGCCGCGGCGTTCCAGTAGCGGAGCTCGCAGGGGCCGAGCGGGAACGTCAGGGTGCGCGCCTCGCCGGCCGCGAGCGTGACCCGCTGGAAGCCCTTGAGCTCGCGGGCCGGGCGCGAGGCGGAGCCGTGCCGCTGGTGGATGTAGAGCTGGACGACCTCGTCGCCGGCGTGCTCGCCCTCGTTGGTCACGGTCACGGACGCGGTGACGGTCTGGCCGGGCTGGATGCGGGCCTGGTCCAGGACCAGGTCGCGGTAGGCGAACCGGCCGTAGGACAGGCCGTGCCCGAACGGGAACAGCGGCGTGCTGGCCTCGTCCCAGTAACGGCGGTCCTCGTGGCCGGGGTCGTGCGAGACCGTGTGGCTGTAGATCATCGGGATCTGGCCGACCGTGCGCGGCCAGCTGAACGGCAGCTTGCCGCCGGGCGCGACGTCGCCGAACAGCAGGTCGGCCACTGCCGCGCCGCCCTGGGTGCCCGGATACCAGATGTCGAGGATGGCCGGCACGTTGTCCGCCGCCCACCTCAGGTCGAGCGGACGGCCGTTCATGACCAGCAGCACCGCCGGCGTGCCGGTGGCCGCGACGGCCTGCAGCAGCGCGAGCTGCCCGCCGGGGAGCTCGAGGCTGGAACGGGACGCCGCCTCGCCGATCATGTTCTGCCACTCCCCGAGGACGACCACCGCGACGTCGCTGGCCTGCGCCAGGGACACGGCGCGGGCGAGTTCGGCGGCGTCGTCGAACCCGGGGGGGTCGGCGGGCAGGTTGGCGTCGAACATGTCGAACATCGACGGGAAGACCCGGTGGGCCAGGCGTATCCCCGGGGCGTAGCCGACGTCGACCGCCGGGCCGGCCCGGTCCCTGATACCCTGCAGCACGGTGACCGTCTCGTCGATGTCGAAGTCGAAGGCCCAGGGCCCGAGGATGTCCCGGCGGGAGTCGGCCAGCGGCCCGATCACGGCGATCGAGCCGGGGCTGGCCAGCGGCAGCAGGCCGCCCTCGTTGCGGAGCAGGACGGCGGAACGCCGCGCTGCGGTGCGGGCCACCGCCCGGTGCGCCGGGTCGGCCAGCACCGTCCGGGCGTTGTCCTCGTCCACGTAAGGGTCGTCGAGCAGGCCGATCCGGGCCTTGACGGTCAGCACCCGCCGGACCGAGGCGTCCAGGACCTTCTCGTCTATCAGCCCGGCCTCGACGGCCTCGGGCAGGTGCGCGTACGCCGGATCGCCGAACGCCATCTCCATGTCCACCCCGGCCCGCAGCGCCCGCACGCCGGCGTCGGTCAGGTCGGCCGCGAAGTCGTGCGTGCGCAGGTCGTGCACCGCCTGGGCATCGCTGACCACGAAGCCGCCGAAACCCCACGTTGCCCGCAGCACGCCGTCCACCAGCCAGCGGTTCCCCGTCGCGGGTACGCCGTTGAGGTCCATGTACGCGGTCATGATGTTCGCCGCGCCGGCCTGGACGGCGGCCGCGAACGGGGGCAGGTAGACATTCCACAGCTCGGAGTCGGACAGGTTCGCCTCGTCGTAGTCGCGCCCGCCGAGCGCGGCGCCGTAGCCGGCGAAGTGCTTGGGCCCGGCGATGACCCGGCCGGGTTCGCCGGGTCCGGCGCCCTGGAAGCCGCGCACCTGCGCGGCGGCGACCGCCGACCCCAGGTACGGGTCCTCGCCCGCGCCCTCGACGATCCGGCCCCAGCGCGGATCCCGCGCGATGTCGACCATCGGCGCGAACACCCAGTGGATCCCGACCGCGCGCGCCTCGGCGGCGGCGACGGCCTGGACCTGCTCGATCAGCTCGGGATCCCACGACGCGGCCATGGCGATCGGCACCGGGAAGATCGTGCGCAGCCCGTGGATCACGTCGAACCCGAACATGGCAGGGATGCCGTGCCGGTTGCCCGCGACGGCCAGCCGCTGCAGCCGGTTCACCTTCGCCGGGTCGGCGACCAGCAGCAGCGAGCCCACCTCCCCCCTGGCCAGCGCGACCTCGACCGCGCCCTCCCCGCCGGGCTGTGCCCCTGGCAGGTCCGCGTCCGTGCCGCCCTGGGCCGGCGGCAGGTCGAAGTAGAAGTACTGGGTGAGCTGCCCGGCCTTCTCCGCGAGCGTCATCCGGGCGATCAGTGCGTCCACGCGTTCGGCCACCTCGGCGTCGCTGCGGCCTGGTCCGGGCGCGCCCGCCGTGTGCCCGCCGGGAGCCGAGTCGTTGCCGGTAGCCGTGGTCGAGCGAACGGGCATCGGGACTCCTTCGAAATATTTCGACTTACACGTGTAACTGACACGTGTAAGCTACTGTTGCACGGGCGGGTCCCGAACACAAGAGAAGGCGGCCATGCGCTATCGCGCGGCCGGGTACTCACGCCCGGCGGCAGCCGGGGCTCCGCTCCCGCCGGGGAAGGGTGACATGGACTCTGCGCGCAGGTCTACCAGCGCCGACGTGGCCCGGCGGGCCGGGGTGTCCCGCGCCACCGTGAGCTACGTGCTGAACGACGTGACCCATCAGTCGATCCCCGATGCCACCCGGCAGCGGGTGCTTGCCGCGGCGCAGGAACTTGACTACACCCCGCACGCCGCCGCGCGGACGCTGCGCGCCGGCGAGTCCAGGCTCGTCTTGTTCATCAACGCCGGCATCCCGTACGGCGCCAACCTCTCGGTCATGATCGACACCCTCTCCGCCGAGGTCGCCGCGAGCGGCCGGTCCCTGGTGATCTGGCAGCAGCACGATCCGGGCGAGCTGGCCGCGACCCTGGCGCACCTGCAGCCGGCCATGGCCATCACCCTGGGCCGCCTGGACGAGGGGCAACGAGAGCTTCTCGCCCGAGCCCGGATCCCGAGCATCGAGACCGGCACCGGCACCGACCCGGACGCCGGCCACACCGTCGCGGCCCTCCAGATCCGCTACCTCGCCTCCCGGGGCCACCGCCGGCTGGGCTACCTGACCACGGCCGATCCGCGGTTCGGCATGTTCGCCGCACCCCGGCTGGCCGGCGCCCGGTCGGCCTGCGCGGACCTTGGCCTGGACCCGCCGCAGGTCGCCGAGCTCGCGGCGCCGCCCGACGTGCCGGTCGGCGAGCTGGCGCTTGTCCTGCGGGCCTGGGCGAGCCGGCGCGAACCGGTGACCGCGGTCGCCTGCTACAACGACGTCTACGCCGTGGCCTGCCTCGCGGCCGCGAGCGAGGCCGTCCTCGGCGTGCCGGGCGACCTCGCGGTCATCGGCATGGACGACGAGGCCGTGAGCGCCTACACCCGGCCGGCCCTGACCACGATCCGGCTGCACGTCACCGACTTCGCCCGCCAGCTGTGGGCCAGGGCCAGCGCGGTGCTCGACGGCAGCCCCGTGCCGCGGCACGCCTCGTCGATGCCGCCCTTCAGCCTGGTCCGGCGGCAGAGCGCCTGACCGCCGGGCGGGCACCTGACAGTAGGAAAGGGGCCGTTCTACGCTGATTCCGGCATCGTCACCGTCACGCGGAGGGACCGGGAATGGCCTTCACGGTGGAAAAGGACCCTCATGGTGGCCGTGCGGGACGGCGAGCACGTGCGGCGGGTCATGCTCCCGTCGACCGCGTGCTGCACGGACCCGACTGCCCCAGCAGGCTGATCCTGCCCGTCGTCAGCCGGTAGCCTCCGCGGCCTGGGCTCCCCCGGCCACCGGCGGCATCAGCCCGCGGGATTCCAGCCAGTCCCGCAGGTCCGCTTGCACGTCCGTCTCGGGGCGGTCGGTGCTCAGCTCGAGCAGGATGTCGCGGCCGCGGTAGTAGTCGACAAGCGGAGCGGTCTCGGCGGCGAAGACGACGAGCCGGTGCCGGATCACCTCCAGCGTGTCATCGTCCCTGCCGTCGCGCTGCGCCCGGTCGAGCAGCCGGCTGACGAGCTCTTCCTCCGGCGCGGTCAGGTAGATGACGGCGTTGCTCGTCAGCGAGAGCTCGACGCCGATCTCGGCCGCGCGCAGCGCCTGCGGCATCGTGCGCGGGAACCCGTCAAGCACGTAACCGCCGGTGTCGCGGACCGCGGCGACCACGATCGGCACCAGGATGCTGAAGATCAGCTCGTCCGGGACGAGGTCACCGCGCGCGGTGTACGCGGCGACCTGCCGCCCCAGGTCGGATCGGCTCGCCGCCTCCGCCCGCAGCAGCTCACCGGAGGAGATGTGCACGGCTCCCGTCTGCTCCGCGAGCCACTTGCTGTGCGTGCCCTTCCCGGCGCCCGGCGGCGACAGCATGATCACCCGCACCATGACGACGGCACTACCTCCAGCCCAACGCAGGCCCCGCTTGCCAGTATCGTCTGCCGGCGGTTCAGCCGCCCGACTTGTAGCTATTATTCCCTGTTGGGCAGCCGGCGGGCGCCCGGGTCACGGGGACGGCGCGCGCGGCGGGCACGGCGGGTATGGCGGGCACGGCAGGCACGGCGGGCACGGCGCCGCGATCGCCTGCAGAGCCCCGGGCGCGGCAGTTCATCCAGCCCGCACGCGAGCCGCGCCGTCCGCGACGGCCCCCGGTCACCGTCGCCGACCGGCTGACCGAACGCGGCCGGGCCCTCATGCCCGCCCTCGACCCCGATCGCCCGCGGGCCGCACGGCAACCTCCCCCGGACAAGCGCCGAGGAGCCCGGTTCCAGACCGCAACGATGTAAGGACGTGGCGGTTGCAACCGCTACAGGCTTACATCGTTGCGGGCGGGGCTTAACAACTGAGGGAGCACAGTGACGGACGGGGCTGACGGGAATCGGCTCGGGCCGCCGCGCGTGCGCCACCCCGCCGGCGGACGCGAACGCGGGCCGTAGCACCAGGGCCCGTTCGGAAAGAATTTTTGCCGAACGGGAGGTGGTGCGCGGTTCGGGCCATGCTGTCGCGGCCGCGGGGCTGGATGATGGCGAGAAATCACGTAATACGGGTGATGCGTGCTCACCTTGCTCGGCTGGACCCTGGCATACAAGGAGCGGAAGGGAGCAGGCACGGCGATGACGGTAAGCATCAACTGGCGTGACGGCGTCGCCTGCCGCGACGCCGATCCGGAGCTGTTCTTCCCCATCGGCACCACGGGACCCGCGGTCGGCCAGGCCGAGCAGGCGAAACGGATCTGCCGCGTCTGCGCGGTGCGGATCCAGTGCCTGGCCTGGGCGCTGGACAACGGGGTCACCGACGGCGTGTGGGGCGGTACCACGCCGGACGAGCGGCGGATCCTCCGCAGCCAGCGGCCGCGCGAGACCAGCGCGGCTCGGGTCCATGTCCAGTTACGCGATCGTCTCCCCCGCCGGGGTGCGGGAGATCGGCTGGCGGGGCGGGTTCACCCGCGAGTTCGGCACCGCGGACGGGCAGCGGGTCGTGGTGGCGGCGCTGACCAGGCAGCAGTTCGCCGACCTGGCCGACGCGGCCAGGCTCGCCAGGACGGGCGCGGCTAACCTGATGCTCACAGGCCGATGCGCTCGATGACGAGCGGGCTGGCGGCGGGGAGGTCGTCGCCGATGTCGATCGCGCCGTCCAGTTCGGCCCTGGCTGCCTCCAGCCGCGCCGGGTCGTCGCCGCGCAGTTCCACGACGGGCTGGCCGGCGACCACGCGCTCGCCCGGCTTGGCGTGGCAGATCACCCCGGCGGCCGCCGACACCTGCTCTGCCGGGCGGGACCGCCCGGCGCCCAGCCGCCACGAGGCCATCCCCACCTGCAGCGCGTCCAGGCGGGTGACCACCCCGTCCCGCCACGCGGTGACGGTGCCGAGCGTCTGGCCCAGTGCGAGCGGCTGGCCGAGGTCGCCGCCCTGGGCCCGGATCATCTCGTGGAACTTCTCCAGCGCCCGGCCGTCGGCCAGGGCCTTGGCCGGGTCGCCGTCGAGGCCGGCCAGCTGCAGCATCGCCTCGGCCTCCGCGACCGACAGGTCCCGCACGTCGTCGGGGCCGCCTCCGCTCAGCACGTCGATGGCCTCCTGGACCTCGATCGCGTTGCCGACCGCCCGGCCGAGCGGCGTGTCCATGTCGGTGAGCATGGCGGCGGTGCGCACGCCGTGGGCCTCGCCGATCCCGATCATCGTCTGGGCGAGCAGCCGTGCCTGGTCCAGGTCGGTCATGAACGCGCCGACGCCGACCTTGACGTCGAGCAGCAGGCTCTTGGTGCCCTCGGCCACCTTCTTGGACATGATCGAGCTGGCGATCAGCGGGATCGACTCGACGGTGGCGGTGATGTCGCGCAGCGCGTACAGCCGCTTGTCGGCCGGGTCCAGCTCGGGGCTGGCCGCGACGATGA
>JASHTQ010000279.1 GCA_030040475.1 Streptosporangiaceae bacterium | reverse complement strand
GGGCTGATACCCACAATGAGAACGGCCCAGACGACCCTGGGCACGAAATGCGCAGTGTCGGCTGTCCCAAGGCGCAGCAGGCAGAAGATGTCGAAAGCAACCACGAGCAGGACGCCGAGCAAGATCGCAATCAGCACGACCGATGCCGAAAGTCCTTCCATGTCTCGAACGTTACGCTCCCTGCCGGGCCGTGCCCTACTCCGCCCCGCTGCCGAACCGGCGCCAGAGGGTGGTTATCTGATCCTGGAGGCGACCCGGAAGGAGCTTTCATCATGGTCGGCGAGACGCGCTCAGTGCCGGTGCTGATTACCGGCTGCTCGTCGGGGATCGGCCGGGCGGCTGCGATCAGCCTGCACGCCGCTGGGCTTACCGTATACGCGACCGCTCGGCAGGTGGACGCCATGGCTGGCCTGGCCCGGCAGGGCATCCACACGCTGGCGCTCGACGTAACGGACGAGGCCTCGATGACGGAAGCGGTGGCCACCGTTGAGGATGCGGCGGGTCCGGTTGGCGTGCTGGTCAACAACGCCGGGTACGGGCTGTACGGTCCGGTCGAGCAACTGCCGATGGACGAAATACGCCGCCAGTTCGAGACCAACTTCTTCGGCCTGGTCAGGCTTACCCAGCTCGTTCTGCCCGGCATGCGCCGCCGGGGCCGCGGCCGTATTCTCAACGTCTCCTCGATGGGCGGCCGGATCACCCTGCCCGGCGGGGCCTTCTACCACGCCTCCAAGTACGCGGTCGAAGCGCTCAGCGACGCGCTGCGGATGGAGGTCGCCCAGTTCGGCATCGACGTGGTGCTGATCGAGCCTGGACCAGTCAAGACGCCCTGGAACGATGTGGCCGCCATGTCGCTATCGACGTCCACGCCAGCAGGCGCCGGGGGAGATCCTGGCGACAGCGACAACGGCAGCGACAGCGGCCCGGACGACTCGGCTGCCAGCGGCGACCCCTATGCGACGTACAAGGCTGCGGTCGGTGCCTCGTTCGGCAGGACCCAGACCGGGCTGGTCGGCCGCTTGGGCTCAACCTCCGAGGACATCGCCAAGGTCATCACCAAAGCGGTGACCGCGCGGCGGCCGCGCACCCGCTACCTCATCAACCCGGTCGCGAAAAGTCTCGTCGCCATCAACCAGATGCTCCCGGCCCGCGCCTACGACTCGATGATGCGCCGCCAGTACGGGCTCCCGCGGTTACCCTAGCTGGCCTTGGTTTCGCTCATACGCGGTCTGACCTGCGGTGCGGGTTGTCCCGGTAGCGACCGTGAGAGACCGCCCATCACCGAGCTTTATGGCACGGTAATGGCACGGCACCCGGGCCGAGGCATGTCGTTGTCCTCCGCCGCGAACCGGCTCGTCGATGAGGCCTTGCGGATGACCGAGCATCCCGGAATCATCTTCCGGT
The DNA here is from genome assembly GCA_030040475.1 of Streptosporangiaceae bacterium. The sequence goes on along the minus strand of JASHTQ010000279.1, from coordinate 2,198 downwards.
CCGGTCCTACCGGGCGCCGCGCCGCGCTGGCCGGAGGCCCAGATGTCTGGGAGGTCATCCGCGCCGTCAAGTCGGCTCATGCGGCCGAGCCCGAGCTGGACAGTGATGACCTGGTGAGCCTGGTCAGCGGCAACACCGGGATAGCGCTGCGTCTGGTGACCACCGCGATCCGCTATTGGGCTGCCTATCCGGGCGAGGTCGATGCGGAGATCGCCGCCGCCGATGCGGCCGAGGAAGCCGCCGAGCAGGCCTGGCTACGCGAGTGCCAGCTTCTGGCTGGTAGCCCATGAGCGAGGCGTTGCTGCTGGTGCCGCATCAAGCAACGTTTGCCTCGCCGGGCGCTGCGGCAGCCGTCCGCGTGATTCCCTTCGCCGCCCTGATCCGGACCTGTTGTCATGATCGTGGGTCGTTACTGCCCTTATCGGGGAGGTTTTGACCCACGATCCGGCCGGCGGCGGATGGCAGGGGCAGGTGAGGCAGGTGAGATGCGGCGGTTGCGGCAGGTGCGATCCGCGGGGCGAACGTGTCCGGCCGCGGCACTAGACGAGATGTTTTCCGACGACATCGCTCAGCAACTGCGCGCCAAAGGCTACGACGTTATCTCGGTTCTTGCCGATCCAGCCCTGGTAGGGCTCCCCGATGATCAAGTCCTCGCCCACGCGACGACGCAGGGACGGGCACTCGTCACCGCTAACATCAAGGATTTCGCCCCCTTGGACGGCCGCTATCGAGCAGCCGGCCAGTCTCACGCGGGACTGATCCTGGCATCGACCAAGACCTTCCCGCAGAACCGCGGCTTTCCATCCGCGATCACGGCCTCCCTCGTCACGCTGCTCAGCAGCACCGCGAAGATCCAGTCCGGCCAAGTGCTGTTTCTCACTGGTCATTTATGCTGGAGCGGGTGACGGGAATCGAACCCGCACTATCAGCTTGGGAACTGGCTTGTCAGCTCTTAGCGACCAGGGCACCGCAGGTCAGCGGCCATCATCGGTTGTCCGTGAGTGGCCGCCAAGTACCGGTCTTGACTCCCCCATCGGGCACGCAACGGGCACGCCGCCGGGGAATGACCATCTGGATGCAAACTACTGGCGCGACCCTGCTCGGGGTCAAGCTGCCCAGCTCGATGCGTATGCGGAGGCACGCCCAAGATGGCCGTAGCGCGCGTGGGCTGCTGTACCCAACTGCTGTATGAGATGACTTCTGCCAGTGAGAACGCTGTCAAGGCCGGGTTGACATCGGACTATCAGTAGTGCTCAGGGTGGCTGCTGGCCGTGGCGATATTTGTGGACACAGAGACCAGGATCATCAGTACGGAAGAGACAAGAACTCGCAGATTCTTAACCATACGGCTGTCCCCCTTCCTGGATGGCTGAATGATTCCAACTCCTACCTGTGAAATGGTCGCGACGGCCAGCAGCGCTCCGACCGCCATCATGTCGGCGTCTGCGATCATGCTAGCCGAACAGGCGCGATCGGCCATTTGATGTCAAGCTGCTGTTGACCTTCGCTACCATCTGTGCATGGTCGAGCACGGGAAGGCAAATGCCTAGAGGCTTGGTGGGACTGCTGGCCGCAGTCAGCGCTGTCATGTCCGCGCTCGCGCCCTCCGCTCACGGTCATCTCGTTTGGCCGACCTTTGCCATCGCTGCTGTAGCGACTGGTCTGGCTGCCTGGGCCGCCGCTCCATCTTCAAAAAAAATTCCGTAACGCAAGTTGTGACCAAGTGATACCTACGCCAGAAGTTGCGGAAGGTTCGCCGCGCGCGGATCGGGCCTGGCCTCTGGCCTGGCCCTCGCCGTCAGGCCCGCTGGGCTGGCAGAGGCTCCAGGGTCAACGGCGCGCCGCAGGCGCGTCCCGCGCAGCGGGATGCGAAGCACCGTTGAGGCTGGAGGGGCCAGCCCGGACAATGCGCGGCGTTCCGGTCCGGTGGCTGTGACCTCTTCACGGCGGTAGCGCATCTGGCGCGAGCGCGTCGGCCTGGCCGTGGTGCTGGCGGGCGCGGCAGCGGGATACGGCGGGAACCGCAGGCGGCCGGTCACCGGGGCCGCCGGGCGCGGCAGCCGCCGCGGTCGTAGGACCCGCGTCCGAAGGACGCGGCGAGAGCTGCCGCCCGGTAACGGCGAGATCCCCGGGGTGAACCTCGGCCGCCTACGGCGGGTCACCCTGGCCGCTCATTCCTCTCAAACTGCTCGCGCCCG
>JASHTQ010000278.1 GCA_030040475.1 Streptosporangiaceae bacterium | reverse complement strand
CAACAACCTACTACGGCGTGTCGCATACCCGCACAGGCATACCCGCCGGACAGGCCAAACACCCTGACGCTTGCTGAATAGCTACCTGTTCGCATCCTATCCGGGGCTCCGCGCACCTCCGCGGTCCTGCCCGCCGGGCCCGTGCCAACCGCCACATCCTTACATCGTGGCGGTTACAACCGCTACACCCTTACATCGTTGCGGCCGGGTCTGGTGACCGAGTGACCGCAGGGACGGCAGGGGCGGCAGGGACGGCGGACGCGGCAGCAGGGACGGCGGACGCGGCAGCGGCGGCCAGGAGCTCGGTGGGGCGGCGGCCAGGAGCTCGGTGGGGCGGCGGCCAGGAGCTCGGTGGCGGCGGTGGAAACCGAGAGGAGTCTGTGTGCTCCCCGATACCGCCATGCGGCCCGACAGCAAACTCGCGGAGCACTCACAGCTCGCGTTCAGGAGGGACCGGGTCATGTCCAAGACCCGGAACGCACGCTTACCGGTATGAACAACATGTACGGCACGCCCGCCGGGGCCAGCGGCGCCGGCCCGGCGGGTTCGCCTTCTCCTTACCGGCCGCGCCGCAAACAGCGGATGCTCCGCTGGGGTGTCGGCGTCACCCTGGCCGGCTTCCTGGTCGGAGGCGGGATTGCCTGGGCGGCGACGTCGTCCGGGAGCCCGGCCGCCTCCGGCACCGCAGGCACCGCAGGCACCGCCGGCACCGCTGGCGCCGCAGGCACGGCGCTGGCCGGGAACGCGGCGGTGCTCAACTCCGCGCTCAACACCGAGGCAAGCGCGACGGCCACGCTGCCGCGGCTGCGGCGGGCACTCGCCCGGCTGCGCGCCCTCGGCGGCGTCGACGGCGAGTTCACCTACCACAACAAGACCGGCTTCCACACGCTCGCCTTCGAGCGCGGCGCGATCACGTCGCTGAGCGGTAGTGACGTCGTGGTCCGTGCGCCTAACGGCGACACGTTCACCTGGCTGATCGTGAGCGACACGGTGGTCCGTCACAACGGCAGCAAGACCAACACGGGCGCGCTTGCCACCGGGGAGACCGTGTTCGTCGGCGGCCCCGTCGTCAACAGCGCCAGGGACGCCCGCGTGATCGTGATCAGGTCCGCGACAACCCAGGGAACCCAGACATCGTGACTTAATCCGCGACGCAGGCGGCGGCGTGCCCGTTGAGTGGAACGGGCGCGCCGCGCTGCGCCGTTAAGCAGTGTGCCGCTACCTTCATATGCTGGACAATGAAACGTGAGATGCCATGGCAGACGGTGACCGTATCCCGAAGGTGCTCGTCGTCGACGACGAGCCGAACATCCGTGAGCTCGTCGAGGTCGCGCTCAAGTTCCACGGCTGCGCGGTCGCCGTCAGCGCAACCGGCAAGGACGCGATGCACCAGGCAGAGGTGTACCAGCCGGACCTGATGATCCTCGACGTGATGCTGCCCGACATGGACGGCTTCGAGGTGTGCCGCACGCTGCGCAACGAGGGCAACGACGTGCCGGTCATCTTCCTGACCGCGCGGGACACCACCTCGGACACGATCCGCGGGCTGACGCTCGGCGGCGACGACTACGTGACCAAGCCGTTCTCGGTCGAGGCGCTGGTAGCCAGGGTCAGGGCGGTGCTGCGCAGGACGGCCCGGGCGCCCGGCTCCGACGGCCACTCCGCCGACGGCGACGCCGTGCTGCAGGTGGGCGACCTGGAACTCGACGAGGAGCACTGGGTGGTGCGCCGGGCGGGCACGCCCGTGGACCTGTCGCCGACGGAGTTCCGGCTGCTCGCGTACCTGATGCGAAACCAGGGACGGATGCTCACCAGGCAACAGCTGCTGGAGAACGTGTGGGGCTGGGAGTTCGCCGGCCAGTCCCAGGTCGTCGAGACCTACGTGAGCTACCTGCGGCGCAAGCTCGACCCGCTCGGCCCGCCGCTGATCCACACCCAGCGCGGCGTGGGCTACAGCCTGCGCCCGCCGCCTGAAGCCGAGCGCGCGATCAGATGAGCTCGACGCGGCGGGAGCGGGCCCGGCGCAGCAGGCTGTCGCTGCGGTCCAGGCTGCTGGCCGGGCTGATCGCGATCACCGCGCTGTTCCTTGTCGTCATGGGCGTGGTCACCACCTTGGTCCTGGGCAGCTCCGAGCAGAGCCAGTTCAACTCCGAGCTGGTGCTGACCACCCGGGTCAAGCTGGGCGAGATCCCGAACCTGCCCGGCGGTTACGCGGCCGCCTACGTGGACTTCGACCCGCGCTCGGTCGGGGTGATCTCGCCGGCCTCGTCCGCGACGTCAGAACTGCAGGTGTGGCTGCAGAACCTGCTGGCCGACGGGCAGCCGGTGCGGTACTTCACCAAGGGCCCTACTCCCGCGGGCACGCTTTTCGGCATCTCGCTGCCCGGCTACCCGGCCCTGACCGCGATCTGGCGGCCCGTCACGCCGACCGAGGCGGGACGAAGCGGCGGGGTGATCCCGGCGAGCGCGGTCGATAGCGTCCTGGTGATCGCGCGGCCGACCAGCGCGGTGGGCAGCGAGGTGCGCTCCCTGGAACTGGTCGAGCTGATCACGGGGACGGTCTTGATCGCGCTGCTGGCGCTCGGCGGCCGGTGGCTGATCGGGCGCGGGCTCGCGCCGCTCGACCGGATGGCGAGCACCGCCGACATGATCACCAGCCGGGGCGACCTGACCGCACGGATGCCCGACCCCGGCGACCACGCCGAGGCGGGGCGGCTGGCCGCGGCGATCAACACGATGCTGGACCGGATCCAGCAGGCGTTCGGCGCCCGCTGGCAGTCCGAGCAGAAGGTGCGCCAGTTCGCCGCGGACGCCTCGCACGAGCTGCGCACCCCGCTGACCACCATCCGCGGGTACGCCGAGCTGTACCGGCAGGGCGCGCTCGGACCCGACAAGCTGCCGAACGCCATGCGCCGCATCGAGCAGGAGGCCGACCGGATGGCCAGCCTGGTCGCCGAGCTGCTCGAGCTGGCCAGGCTGGACCGGAGCAACTCCTCCCTCGACCTGACCGATACCGACCTGGCCGAGCTGGTCAGGGACGCGGTCGCCGACGCCAAGGCGGTCGAGCCCGGCCGGCGGGTGCACGCCACCGCGCCGGCCAGCCTGATCGTCGTCGCCGACGAGTCGCGGATCCGGCAGGTGCTGGCGAACCTGCTCGGCAACGTGCGCGAGCACACCGCGCCGGACACCCCGGTCGCGGTGCGGCTGGCCCGGGCCGGGCAGGGCGCGCTGCTCGAGGTGACCGACGCGGGCCAGGGTATGAGCGAGGAAGAGGCGGCACGGGCGTTCGACCGCTTCTTCCGCGGCTCCCAGCGCGACGGCGGCGCCCGCGGCAGCGGCCTGGGCCTGGCCATCGTGCAGGCGATCGCCGCGGCCCACGGCGGCCACGCGATGCTCAGGTCCGCGCCTGGGGCGGGGACCTCGGTGCAGATCTGGATCCCGTTCCGTGCTCCGGCCGAAACCCCGGACTTCGGGTCCGCCGGTACCGCTGCCTCTCGCGAGGAGGCCGTTCCGCAGCCCAGCCCGGACCCGGCGTACCGCTGATCTGTCACCAACCAGGTGCGTTAGCCGTCCAAGACGATCATGTTCGGAATAGTGTGTGGGCCATGGACGACCGCGAGATCGTCGCGGCGATAACGGCCGGCGACCCGGTTGGGGTCGCCGGCGCCTATGACAAGTACGCGGCGTCCCTGTACGGTTACTGCCGCTGGATGCTTGCCGAGCCTGCCGACGCCGCCGAGGCCCTGCAGCGGACCTTCATCATCGCCGCGGCCACCAAGCTCGGCGGCCGCCGCGATCCCGGCCAGCTGCGGCCCTCGCTGTACGCGGTGGCGCGCGACGAGTGCTACAACCGGCTGCACGCGACCGAGCCCGGCCTCGGCCAGCTGGCCGACATCCCGGGCCGGTCGCCGAACGCGCCGGAGCCCTCCGCCGCCGAACGCCGCGACGCCGAGGTGCGCAGGATGATCCGCGCCACCATGGCCGAGCTGAATCCCCGCGAGCGCGAGCTCGTCGAGCTGAGCCTGCGGCACGACCTGACCGACGCCGACCTGGCCGTGGTACTCGACGTGTCCTGGAACCGAGCCCACGCGCTGGCCGAACGCGCCCGCCACCACCTGGAGAAGGCCCTCGGCGTGCTGGTCATCGCGCGCACCGGGCGGCAGGACTGCCCGGCACTCGACGAGCTGCTGACCGGCTGGGACGGGCGGCTGACCGGGCAGGCGCGGACGGCCATCGGGCAGCACATCGGGCAGTGCGAGACCTGCACGGCCCGCACCAGGGGCGCGCTGCGCGCCGAGGAGCTATTCCGCCTGCTGCCGCTGCCCGCACTCCCCCTCGGGCTGCGAACGCCGACGCTGGCGATAGCGGTCGACGCGATCCCGAAGACCGCGAGCCACCCGGCCATCGGGGACACGCGGCCGGACGTGCTGCCTGTCGCGCCGCGAGCCGCGCTGCCGCCGGATTGGCCCATGAGGACCGCGCTGCCGCCGGACCGGCCGGCGAGGGCCGCGCTGCCGCCGGGTCCGCCGCCCGCGGGCCCGGCGGTTACGG
>JASHTQ010000277.1 GCA_030040475.1 Streptosporangiaceae bacterium | reverse complement strand
TCGACGCTGTGCGTGACCACGATGACCGTGCGGCCGTCGTGGGCCAGGTCCTTCATCTGCTCCATGACCGACTTGTCGAGGCCGGGGTCAAGGCCGGAGGTCGGCTCGTCGAGGAACAGCAGGGACGGCCTGGTCAGCAGCTCCTGCGCGACGTTGACCCGCTTCAGCTGGCCACCGGAAAGGCGGTCGGCACGGGTGTTCGCACTCTTGGTCAGGCCGAGCTCGGCCATCACCTCGTCGACCCGTAGGTCCCGCTCGGCGGCACCGGTGTCGGCGGGGAACCGGAGCTCGGCGGAGTATTGCAGCGCGCGGCGGGCGGTCAGCTGGGTGTGCAGGACGCTCTCCTGCGGGACCAGGCCGATGCGGTAGCGCAGCTCGGCGTAGTCCTGGTAGAGGTCCCGGTTGTCGTACAGCACGGTGCCGGTGTCGGCGGGACGTGTCCCGGTCAGCGCGCCGAGCAGCGTCGACTTGCCGGCGCCGCTGGGCCCGATGACGCCGACCAGGCACTTCTCCGGGATCGGGAACGTCACGTGGTCGAGCAGCACCTTGCCGCCGCCGACCCGGACGACCAGGTCCTGGGCCGCGAAGCTGACCAGGCCGTCGTCGACGAACTGCCGCAGCTCGCCGCCGGCCAGGCGGAACGTCGAGTGCCCGATGCTGACGATGTCCTGTTCGGTCAGCGTCGCGGAGTTGACCCGGCGGCCGTTGACGTAGGTGCCGTTGTGGCTGCCGAGGTCGACGATCTGGTAGCCGCCGATGGGCAGCCTGCGCAGTTCGGCGTGATGGCGGGACACGTCGAGGTCGGGCAGGACGACGTCGTTGTCGGGGACCCTGCCGATCCGCAGGCTCTTGGTCGGCAGCTGCATCCGCGAGGTCGGGCGCAGGTCGACGCTCGGCAGCAGGCTGGGCGACGGCACGGAGACGGGGGGGCCGGCCGACGCGCCGGCGTGGACCGGCTCGGGCTGCGGGACGGCCTCGGGCCACGGGGCGGGGGTGCGGGGAACGACGGGCGGGCTCGGCGGGAGCGGGGCGAACGGCGGGGCTGCCGGGCCACCCGCCGGGCCCGCCCGCCGCGTCCCGCACCCCCGCGCCGTGGCCCGAGGTCGTGCCGCAGCCCGAGCCGGCCCGTGCCGGGTTCCCGGCGGGTCCCCCCGTCTCCGTGCCGGCGCCGAACATGCTGCCGAGCGTCGACCTGCGCCCGACCTCGCGGATGCAGCTGCCGACCAAGAGCCTGCGGATCGGCAGGGTGCCCGACAACGACGTCGTCCTGCCCGACCTCGACGTGTCCCGCCATCATGCCGAGCTGCGCAGGCTGCCCACGGGCGGCTACCAGATCGTCGACCTGGGCAGCCACAACGGCACCTACGTCAACGGCCGCAGGGTCAACTCCGCGACGCTGACCGAGCAGGACATCGTCAGCATCGGCCACTCGACGTTCCGGCTGGCCGGCGGCGAGCTGCGGCAGTTCGTCGACGACGGCCAGATCAGCTTCGCCGCCCAGGACCTAGTGGTAAGGGTCGGCGGCGGCAAGGTGCTGCTGGACCACGTGACGTTCCCGATCCCGGCGAAGTCCCTGCTCGGCGTCATCGGCCCCAGCGGCGCCGGCAAGTCGACGTTGCTCGGCGCGCTGACCGGGACCAAGCCCGCGGACACCGGCACCGTGCTGTACGACAACCGGGACCTCTACCAGGATTACGCCGAGCTGCGCTACCGCATCGGCCTGGTGCCGCAGGAAAGCGTCCTGCACACCCAGCTGACCGCGCGCCGCGCGCTGCAGTACTCCGCCGAGCTCCGCTTCCCGGCCGACACCGGTGCGGCCGAACGGGACCAGCGGGTCGACGAGGTGATGGGCGAGCTCGGCCTGACCAAGCACGCGAACACCCGTGCCGACCGCCTGTCCGGCGGCCAGCTCAAGCGGGTCAACGTCGCGCAGGAGCTGCTGACCAGGCCGTCGCTGCTGTTCCTGGACGAGCCGACCTCCGGGCTTGACCCCGGCCTCGACAAGTCGGTCATGGAGCAGATGAAGGACCTGGCCCACGAGGGCCGGACGGTCATCGTGGTCACGCACAGCGTCGACAACCTCGACCAGTGTGACCGGCTGCTCGTCCTGGTGCCGGGCGGCCGGATCGCCTTCTACGGCCCGCCCGCCGAGGGCCTGACCTACTTTGGCAAGACCCGCTGGGCCGAGGTGTTCCAGGACTTCGAGCGCTACCCGGACCGCGACTGGGCCGCCGAGTACATGGCCTCGCCCGCCTACGCGCAGTACGTACTCGGCCAGCGCCCCAAGCCGCAGGTGCAGCGGCAGGGCCCGCTGGACGCGCAGGAGGCCCCGGTCCACCGGCGCGGCGCGTTCCAGCAGATGACCACGCTGACCAAGCGCTACGTGCGGGTGATCGCGTCGGATCGCGGCTTCCTGCTGTTCACCGGCCTGACGCCGGTCCTGCTGGGCGTGCTCATTCACCTGCTGGCGGGCAAGCAGGGCCTGGCCAATACCCCCGGCAACACCAACGCGACGACCGTGCTGATCTTGCTGGTCATCTGCGCCGTGCTATCCGGGACCGCGAGCTCGCTCTGGGAAATAGTCAAGGAACGCGCGATCTACCGGCGGGAACGCTCGGCGGGCCTGTCCTCCGGCGCCTACCTGGCCTCCAAGCTGGTGGTGCTCGGCGCGATCAGCATCATCCAGTCCGCCGTGTTCGTGCTTATCGGGCTGGGCGGGGTGAGCATGCCGTCCAAGGGCGCCGGCAGCCTCCCGCCGCTGATCGAGATCCTGATCGCGATCGTGGCGCTCGGGCTCGCCTCGATGTGCCTCGGCCTGCTGGTCTCGGCCTTGGTCAGCACGTCGGAGAAAGCAGTGCCGTTCCTGGTGATGCTCACCTTGCTCCAGGTTGTCCTGTCCGGTGGCCTGCTCAAGCTGGGCACCGGCCTGAAGCAGTTCGCCTTCATCGCGCCGTCCCGCTGGGGCTTCGCCGCGGCGGCGAGCACCATCAACTTCAACTCCTTCCAGGCGGCCAAGCCGATTGCCGATAGCTTCTACAACCCGACCGCCGCCGACTGGCTGCGGGACGTGGTCGCGCTGATCGTGCTGGCGGCGCTGTTCTCGCTGATCACCTGGATCCGGCTGAACAGCCTGGGCCCGCGCCGCCGGAAGGCGACTAAGGAACAGGCTCCGGGGGCACCCGCTGGCCGAGGAGCGCACGCCGCAGCTCGCTGAGCATCTCCGCGCCGACCTCCAGCCCGTCGGCGAGGAACCGGTCGAAGGACCCGTACCCGCGGTCGGCCTCCTCGAACGCCGCGCCGAGGTAGGTCGCGCTCTGCTCGAGGATCGGCCGCAAGAGCTCGGGGTCCCGGACGATCCCGGTCTTGACCAGGTCGAAGCGGAGCTTGGTGTACCCGGTGCGGTGGAAGTCGTTGGACAGCAGGTAGTCCCGCAGCACCAGCTCGCGCGGCACGCCGAGGGCGGTGAGCACGATCGCGGTCATCCACCCGGCCCGGTCCTTCCCGCTGCTGCAGTGGTACAGCAGCGGCAGCCGCCCCGGCGAGCACAGCAGCCGCAGCGCGGCGCCGAAGGCCTCCCGCTGGCGCGGGTCGGCGACGAACCCGCGGCTGATGTCGACCATGAGCTCGGCGGCGCGCCCGTCGCCGAGCTCCCTGTACTGCCGCTGGTAATCGCCGCAGGCGATGAGCTCGTAGATCTCCCCGAGGTCGCCGCCGCCGACCGGCAGGCTCGCGAACTCGATCCCGTAGGGCAGCCGGTCGGTCCCGCCGAGCAGCACCTCGCCAGGCGTCCTGAAGTCGATCACGGTGCGCAGCCCCAGGCTGTCGAGGCGTCCCACGTCCGGGTCGGTGAGCTGGCTGAGCGAGTCACCGCGGAACACCCGCCCGCGGGTCACCGCGAGCCCGTGCGAGCTCCGGTAGCCGCCGATGTCCCGCACGTTGACCGCGCCGTCGAGCACGACGTGACGCGAGGGTGCCCACTGTGTCATCGGACCAGGCCCATCGCGCACCGCCTATCGCCGCATCGCAACCTAACTGTAACTCTCGATCCGGGTTTGACCAGGCGGAATCCAGACTCCTGCCGGGCCCGCATAGGCTGGCCCGGTGAGTGAACAAGGGGCGCGGGACCTGCTGCGGCGCTTCCCGCTGATCGACGGGCACAACGACCTGCCGTGGGCGCTGCGCGTCCGGGCCGACGCCGAGCTGAGCCAGGTGTACGGCCTGGCCGCCGACGGACAGGACCCGAACCCGGACGACCCCGCCGACGTCGACCTGGCCGCGCCGGTCAGGGGCCTGCACACCGACCTGCCCAGGCTCAAGGCCGGCCGGGTGGGCGCGCAGTTCTGGTCGGTCTACGTGCCAGGCAGGCTGGCCGGCGACGCCGCGGTCACGACCGTGCTCGAGCAGATCGACCTGACCCGCCGGGTGATCGCCCGCTACCCGGACGCGCTCGAGCTCGCGCTGACCGCCGCGGACGTGCGGCGGATCTTCGACTCAGGCAAGGTGGCCTCGCTGCTCGGCGCGGAGGGCGGCCACTGCATCGGCGGCTCGCTGGGCGCGCTGCGCATGCTGTACGCGCTCGGCGTCAGGTACATGACGCTGACCCACAACCAGAACGTGGGCTGGGCCGACTCGGCCACCGACGAGCCCGACGCCGGCGGCCTGACCGACTTCGGCCGGGACGTCGTCCGCGAGATGCAGCGCATCGGCATGCTCGTCGACCTCTCGCACGTGGCGCCGTCCACCATGCACGACGCGCTCGACGTCGCGGCGGCCCCGGTGATCTTCTCGCACTCCTCCGCCAGGGCGCTGTGCGACAGCCCGCGCAACGTGCCCGACGAGGTGCTCGCCGGGCTGGCAGCCAACGGCGGCGTCTGCATGGTGACGTTCGTGCCCGGCTTCGTCTCCCAGGAATGCGCCGACTGGACCGCCGGCCTCAAGGCGGAGGTCGCCCGCCGCGGCCTGGACCCGCGCGACTTCGACGCCGTCTACGGCGTCAAGCCGGAGTGGGAGCAGACCCACCCGGTCCCGAACTCCACGCTGGCGCAGGTCGCCGACCACGTCGAGCACGTCCGCGACGTCGCGGGCGTGGCGCACGTCGGCCTCGGCGGCGACTTCGACGGCACCACCAGCGTCACCGTCGGCCTGGAGGACGTCTCGACCTACCCGGCCCTGTTCGCCGAGCTGCTGGCCCGCGGCTGGACCGAACAAGACTGCGCCGCGCTGGCCGGCGCCAACCTGCTGCGCGTCCTGCGCGCCGCCGAGGCCCACGCACAGTCCCTCGCTGGCGCCTGATGACGACCACCCAGACCCAGCCGCGCCTGCTGACCTGGCCGGCCCTCGGCGCGATCGCGGCCGTCACCGCCCGCGACGGCGGCGTGTCGGCCGGCCCCTACGCCACACTCAACCTGAGCCTGAGCGTCGGCGATGACCCGGGAAATGTCCTGGAGAACCGCCGCCGGCTAGCGGCCGCCTTCGCCGCCGACCCCAATGACTTCGTCTACGCCCGCCAGGTCCACGGCGCGACCGTGCGCGTCGTCGGCGAGCCGCACCGGGGGAGCGGCGCGTTCAGCCTGGACGACGCGATCCCCGACGCGGACGCGCTGGTCACAAGCACGCCGGGGCTGGTCCTCGCGATCCTCACCGCGGACTGCGTGCCGATCGTCCTGCACGACCCGGTGGCCGGCCTGCTCGCCTGCGTGCACGCCGGCTGGCGCGGCACCGTCGCCCGGGTCGCCGCCGCGGCGCTCGCCGCCATGCAGACCCTGGGCTCCCGCCCCGCCGACGTCATCGCCGGCCTAGGCCCCGCGATGGCCCCCGACCGCTACCAGGTCGGCCCGGACGTCCACCAGGCCGTCACCCAGGCTTTCACCCCCGCCGCGGCCCCCGACCGCTCCCAGGCCGCCCCCGCCCCCCGATCCGATCTATATCCCGAGACCGGCCAGCCTCGGCCCGAGCCCACTTCCCCCGCCTTCCTCCGCCCGGACCCCGGTGACCGCGGCGGCGGGCACTGGCTCCTGGACCTGTGGGCCGCGAACCGATCCGTGCTGCAAGAGGCCGGGGTGCCCGCCGCCCAGATCCACGTCACCGGCATCCCCACCGGCCCGGCCGGCCACGACACCTTCTTCAGCGACCGCGCCGCCCGCCCCTGCGGCCGCCTCGCCCTGGTCGCCAGGCTCGGGACAACGTGATGGTGTTCCGCTACGAGGGCTGGACCGCCGACGCCGAACGAGGCGAGCTGACCTGCCGTTACTCCCTGGACGGCCGGGAGTTCGCCGAACGCGTCACGCTGGCCCCCGGCCCGCGCTGGCACACCGACGCGGCCCGCGCCGCGGCGCGCCTGGTGTTCCTGCTGGCCGGCGTCTCCTACTACAAGACCGCGGCTCCCCCGGTCATCGACCTCGGCGGCACCGCGCTGGCCGACACCGAGCGGGGCTTCCTGCGCGAGTTCTACCTCCACGGCCTGGGCGAGTTCGCCTACCGCAACGACCTGGACCTGTCCGCCCTGCGCATCGAGGCGCCCCGCGCCGACGCCCGGCACACCGCACCGCCCAAGGCCCCGGCCAGCGCAGGAAGGGCCCTCGTCCCCTTCGGCGGGGGGATCGACTCGATCGTCGTGGTGGAGCGGGTGCGGACCAAGGCCGACGTGGCGCTGTTCGTGATGAGCAGGCCTGCCGACAGGTTCGCTGCGATCGAGGCGCCCGCCGCGGTGGCCGGGCTGCCGGTCGTGCGCGCGGAGCGGGAGATCGACCCGCAACTGCTGCGCTCGGCCGAACTCGGCTTCCGGAACGGGCACGTGCCGGTGACCGGGATCCTGTCCGCGATCGCGGTGCTCGCGGCCGTGCTCGAGGACAGGGACACGGTGGTGATGTCCAACGAGTGGTCCGCGTCCGTCCCGACGCTGGAGCACCGGGGACGCCCGGTGAACCACCAGTACTCCAAGAGCGCCGAGTTCGAGGCCGCGTTCCGCGACGTGCTGGCGGCGAGCCCGGCAGCGCTGCCGGACTACTTCTCCTGGCTCAGGGACCGGACCGAGCTGTGGGTGGGGCGGGAGTTCGCCGCGCTCGGGCAGTACCACGGCTCG
>JASHTQ010000276.1 GCA_030040475.1 Streptosporangiaceae bacterium | reverse complement strand
TCAGGGGTCAGCTTGAGCACCACCGGCCTCGCGCCATCCTGGCGGCCGAGGAAGACACGGGAGGTGCCGCCGGACAGCGCCTCGTCCAGTTCCAGGCCCCAGCGCTGGCAGTACGCGGCGACCAGCCCGGTCAGGCCGTCGCACCACGGTTCCACGTCCGGGCCGAACCGGTCGAGCAGCCGCTCGCGGGCGGCGGCGTCCAAGACGAACCCCGGGTCAAGCATGGGCCATAGCCTGGCGGGCGAGTACGTCACGGCGCAACGGGATAACCGTCACGAAGGCCGCCGATCGTTACCGGCAAAACTGCTCCATGATCCAGCCGCTGCCTGGAGCAAGGCATCGGCTTCCGCCGGCGGATCGTCCGTTGTGGCGCCCGAAGCGGCTGGCGGGTGGTTGCCTGGGAGGGGCACCACTCGCCGTTCGGGAAAATAGAATTTGAATTTTTCCGGCGTATCGGCGGGAATTAGTCCGGAGTGCGAGCGGTGGACGTAGGCCCGGTGCGCGCCGCGAACGTAGGCGTTGTCGATGTTGGCAAGACCATCGGACTGCGGGCCCATCGCGGTGCGCGACGCCCATCCGTAGTCGGCCGGGTCGGTGCCGATCAAGCAGAAGATATCCTGACGGGAAATACTGGCGGGTCTATCACCTGCGGGTCCCAGCCCTTATCGCAGCGGTCGCCGAATTCCTTGTCCGGGTCCAGATAGCCTTGCATCAATTCGGGCGCGAAGATCTTGGAGCCGGCCGGGCCGAAGGTTTCTTCCACCCACTGGGCGATGCCGCCCGCGGATCGTATGCCGCCGTGCGGGGTGCCGTAGGTGAAGAACTTGGACACCAGTTCGGTGGCCAGCTTGTAACCATCGGCGGACATGTCACCCAGGACGGCCTGCTGGCTCCCGTGGACGTAGACGCGTGGCTTTGATCCGAGACGAAAGGCAGTATTCGCTCGCCTGCTTGCAGGAGGGATGGCGAATTTATGTAGAACAGATGGAAACTCACCCTGTCCCGGGCGGGAGGAAAGACGACGGCCTGAGCCGGGGTAGGTGGGGTGGTATCCCCGGATGGGGCAGCGGCGCCACTACGGCGAGGATCACTAAAATGTCGTTATCAACTGCTAATATCAAATCTATGTTCGATACTCAACAGCCTGACTCCGATCCTGGCGCCACAGTCCCTGAGCCCGACCTGCCGGGTCGGGTGCCGCTGGAGCGGCTGGAAGCGCAGATCTGCGAGCTGGCCGGGCACCTCGCCGCTGCCACCTGCCGGTTCCTGGTCTTGCTCGGTGACTTCGACGCCCGCCGCGGGTGGGCGAGCTGGGATATGGGGAGCTGCGCGGTGTGGCTGTCGTGGAAGTGCCAGATGTCATCCGGCGCCGCCCGAGAGCACGTCCGGGTCGCCCGGGCGCTGCGGGACCTGCCGGTCATCCGCGGCGAGTTCGCGGCGGGCCGCCTTTCGTACGCGAAGGTGCGGGCGCTGACCCGGATCGCCACCCCGGAGAACGAGGCGGACCTGGCCGAGATCGCCGGCCCGATGACCGGCAACCAGCTGGAGCGGTTCGCCCGCGCCCACCGGCGGGTCAGCCACGCCGATGACGGGGCCGCACGGGTCCAGCGGCGGCTGACGTGGCGGTTCGAGGACGACGGGTCTCTTGCGGGCACGTTCAGGCTGCCGCCGCTGGACGGCGCGGTACTGCTGCAGGCACTGCGGGCCGCCGCCGGAGACCTGGAACACCCGCATGACGAGCACGCCGACGTCTCCGCGGAGACGCCGGCCGGGGAGCTTCCCGCGGCCCCGGCCGACCAGCCGCTGAAGGTAACTTCCTCCAGCCTGGCCGACGCCATGCTGGTCCTCGCCGAGGCATTCCTGGCCGATAAGGTCGCCGCCGCCGATAACCCCGATGTGTACCAGGTCGTCGTCCATGTCGGCACCGATGCCGTGGCCGCGGGCGATCCGGGCGGCGTCTCCGCGGAGACGCCCCGGGCCGCGGAGGCGATGCCGGGCCACCCCGCGGACCCGGCCCGGTGCCACGTCGAGGACGGCCCGGCGATCAGCGTCACCACCGCGCAGATGCTCGCCTGCACCGCCACCTTGAGCTGGATGCTGCACGACCATGACGGCACCCTGCTGGACGTCGGCCGACGGCGCAGGAGGCCGACCGCCGCGCTGCGCCGCGCCGCCCGCGAACGGGACAAGTGCCGGTGTCGGTTCCCGGGTTGCGAGTCCCGCCGGGTGGACCTGCACCACATCCAGTACTGGAGCAACGGCGGTCGCACCAAGCTGACTAACCTGGTCAGCTTGTGCAAAGCCCACCACATGCTCGTCCACGAGCGCGGGTACCTGATCGCCTCGGCGCCCGGCGGCGCCTTCACCTTCTACCGGCCGGGCGGGGCCGTCATCCCGTCCAGCCCTGCCCTGCCGGATGCAGACGGGCCCATCGGCGGCTGCCACGACGCCGACATCACGCCGGGCACCATCGTCCCCGCCTGGTACGGCGAGCGCCTCGACCTGGACTACGCCATCTACGCGTGCTTCGCCAACGCCGAATACCAGGCTCGGCACCGCGACGATCGCGACGGGGAGGAAACGCGGGCCGCACCGTCGGCAGCCTCGGCGGCCGCACCGGAGGCTGAACCCTGGAGGCCGACGGCGACCGAAGTGGACGTGATCGCCGGAATACGCAGGCTGAACTGGGAACACGCCGTCAACTGACGTCCTCCTTGCGGATCGGCGGGAATCTAGTCGCTGGTGGTGCAGGTGGCGCCGCCGACGGTCACCGTGATGCGGGCGCCGGGCGGGGGGCCGTTGAGGTAGATCAGGGCGTAGCCGGAACTGTCGGTCCAGTAGCTGTGGGAGTAGCCGTCCGCGGTGGCGGTGGCGTCCTTGTCGGGCTGGTTGGAGTGAACGTAGACGTTGTTCTCGTCGCGGGAGGCGTCGTAGACGCTCGCGGTGGCCGTGCACCAGGCGCCGGATCCCTTGCCCCCGCCGGCCGGCGGTGAATAGGCCGCCGCGCCGGCGTAGTCGCGGGCCAGGGTGGCGGCGATGGCGGCCACGATGCTCTTGTTACTGGTGAGGATGCCTAGCTCGCGGTTGTAGTCGAGGCTGGCCACGGAGAAGTTCTGCGACCCCACAAGCACCCGCTGGCCGGAGCGGCCGGCGTCGGCGACGATGGCCTTGGCGTGGATGTACAGGGCGCTGCTGTCGTCTGGGTAGAGGTGGACGTGCGCGCCGGCGTGGGCCAGCTCGGTGAAGGCACCGTCCCATTCGGAGTCGGCGGTCATCGTGATCGTCACGTGCACGCCGCGCCGGGCGGCGGCGGCCAGGGCCGCGGTGACGGCCGGGTCGTCCATCTCCTCGTCTTCCACGGCCAGGGTGTGCTTCGCCCCGTTGATGACCGACAGGACCGAGGCCTGCGCGTTCGTCGGTGACCACACCAGGTCGGCGCCGTCCGGCGGGGTGATGGCCTGCCCGGCGAAGTCGGCGTCGAAGGTCGCGACGATCGCGGCGACGTCGGCGCGGCCGGTGTCGACGACGGCGAAGTCGCGGGTGCCCGGATAGTCGCGGGCGACGAGGTTGAGGGTCATGACGACCGAGGTGGCGTCGTCGACGGTGAGGGTCTTCTGGTGGTAGGTGGTGCCGGCCGGAGCCCACCGGACGTGGACCCGGCGGGCGCTGAGGTAGTCGTAGGCGGCGGTGTTGGCGGACTTCTCCAGGTGCCGGTCCAGGAGCACGCGGACGTCCACGCCGCGGGCGGCGTCCGCCGCCAGGTCCGCTTCCGCGGTGGGGTCGGCCAGCTCGTACATGGTCAGGTCGACCGAGTGCCTCGCCCCGGTGATGAGCTTGTAGATCGGGCCGATCCCGGAGCCTGGCTCGGTCAGCAGCCGCAGCGACGCCGCGGGACTCGACGACAGGCGCTCGGTGGCCGACTCCACGGCGGCGGCGGCGGACGTCGGGGTACCGGCCGTCCCGCTCTGGCCTTGCATTGTGCTGGCGCATGCGGTCACGCTCATCGCCAGGCCCGCCGCTGCCAGCATAATCAGGATCTTCTGATGCAACTTACCGCGCTCCCCACCCGGGAATCTGCCGACGTCCGATTCCTGCACCTGATTTATATTGGAAGTTGAAAACTAGCAGAGAATTTCACGAATTGTCGGCCATTGACGTCGTCAAGAATGTCGGGTGGAGCCGGGAGTGGGGTTGCTTGGTCCGGAGGACGGTGTCGATCTGCATCGGATCGTTTGGCATCGGGATAGCTGGCGGCGTGAGTTCAGCCGACTGGCCGTTGTACTGGCGCAGGCTATCCCGGGCATGGTGGCCGTGGAACACATTGGCTCGACAGCGATCCCGGGGATGGCGGCCCGTGACATCCTCGACATCGAGGTCGTCCTGAGCAGCGTCAAGGACGAGGCGGCGTTTTCAGTGCCGCTCCAGCGGCTTGGCTTTCGGCGTTTCGATCCACCCGACCTGGCGGCGGCCGGGCTTCGGCTGTTCGTCCCTGACGACGGCAGCGGCCGCGTGCATGTCCATGTGTGCGAGCGTGGCAGCACCCAGCACCGCCGCCACGTCGCGGTGCGCGACTATCTCCGGGCGCATCCTGACGAGGCGCGCCGGTACGCAGATGTGAAGCGGGACGCTGCACGCCGGGCAGCCGGCCGTCGGGAGGCGTACTCGCGGGCCAAGGATCGGTACCTTCAGGAGCTTGAGCAGACCGCGCTGCGCTGGAGCGAATCGGCGGGCTCCGGCAAAGTCGGTTAGCGGCCTTTGGTCGTTAGGCGGCTAAGAGAATTCGGCTTTCTTGGGCGGGCGGTTAGGTTACGGCCTGGGCTTTGCAATCAGAGGGATGGCTTGGCGCTCAGGTACGGCGGATCGCGTCCCGGGCGAGGTCGGGGATGGTGGGGTAGCCGTCGACCGCCATCAGCAGGTCGGCCTCGGCCAGGATCATCTTGAGCACGTGCACGATGCCGTCGGTGCCGGCCAGCGCGGCGCCGTAGACGTAGGGGCGGCCGATGCCGACCGCGGTGGCGCCGAGGGCGAGCGCCTTGACCACGTCGGAGCCGCAGCGGACGCCGGAGTCGAACAGGACCGGCACGCCCGGCACCGCCTCGGCCACGTCGGCGAGGCAGTCGATGGCGGCCAGGCCGCCGTTGGCCTGCCGGCCGCCGTGGGTGGAGACGTAGACGCCGTCGACGCCCTCGTCGACGGCCCGGCGGGCGTCATCGGGGTGGCAGATGCCCTTGAGCACGATGGGCAGCGCGGTCAGCGACCGCAGCCAGGCCAGGTCGTCCCACGTCAGCGGGCGCCCGAACATCAGCGCCCAGGTCAGGATCGCGGTGCCAGGGTCCTCCTCGGGCGGCTTCTGGAGCCGGCTGCGGAAGACCGGGTCGGAGAGGTAGTTCTGCAGGCAGCGGCCCCGCAGCTGCGGGAAGTTCGAGGTGGACAGGTCCCGTGGCCGCCAGCCGGTGACCCAGGTGTCGAGGGTGACCACGATCGCGCGGTAGCCGGCCGCCTCCGCCCGCTGGACCAGGCTGGCTGCCACCTCCGGATCGGTCGGGCAGTAGAGCTGGAAGAGCCCCGGGGTCTCGCCGAACTGCGCGGCGACATCCTCCAGCGGGTCCTCGCTCAGCGTCGAGGCCACCATCGGCACGCCGGTGGCGGCGGCCGCGCGAGCGGCGGCCAGGTCCCCGTGACCGTCCTGGGTGCAGATCCCGATCACCCCGATCGGGGCAAGGAAGACCGGCGTCTTGAGGGTGGTGCCGAACAGCTCGACCGACAGGTCCCGTTCGGTGCTCGCCCGCAGCATCCGCGGTACCAGGCCCCAGTGGTCGAAGGCCGTCCGGTTGGTGCGCTGGGTGTGCTCGTCGCCGGCTCCGCCCGCGACGTAGGACCACGTGCCCGGCGGCAGCGCCAGCTCCGCCCTCCGCTCCAGCTCCGCGAACGACATCGGGAGCTGGGGCAGCACGCCGGACAGCCCGGCAAGGTAGATCTCGTTCTGCAGGTCTCCGAAGTTAGCCACGCCAGCGATGCTAGTGGGGGCCGCCGGGGGACGGCCATCAGCACAGACCGCGCGGCCGAGGAGAAATCGCCGGGCCTCAGCCGGGCTGCTCAGGCGATTCTGTGCTCTCTTCCGGGTCGCCGGGGACGACGAGTTCGCTGGGCTCGAAGGCGCCTTCCGCGGTGACGGCGGCCAGTTCGTCCCCCAGGGACACGGGCGCGGCGGGCGCCGGCGGGCGCCGGCCGGTCAGCGCCGAGGCGAGGGCCGCGACCACGTTGGCCGCGATCGCGAACCCGAAGGCGACGCCGAGACCGCTGTGGAACGGCGCCGTGATCAGGTGCGGGAAGAACTCCCGGCCGGTCACGTAGGCCGCATGCGCCGCGGGGAGGTGGTGCAGCAGCGGGCCGAGCAGTTGCTGTATCGGGTTGTAGCCGAGGAACGAGGCGAACAGCACGCCGATCGGCGGGAGGTGCGAGATCGGCGCGGCCGAGGCGGGCGGGACGCCCTGCGCGGTCAGCCCGCTGAACATGGCCGCCGGGAGCTTGCTGGACAGGCCGGCCACCATCAGGGTGAAGAAGATGCCGATCGACAGCACGAACGCGGAGTTCTGGAAGGTGGCGATCATGCCGCCCGCCGCCCCGCGCCTGTCGGCCGGGACCGAGTTCATCATCTCCGCCCAGTTCGGCGAGAAGAACAGGCCGGAACCGAACCCGTTGAGGGCGATGACGAGCGCGAACTCCCAGTAGGGGAAGTTCACGGGGACGAAGGTCAGCAGCAGGAAGCTCACCCCGGTCAGCAGCGCGCCGCCCACGGTGAACGCCCTGGGGCCGAACTTGTCGGACAGCACCCCGGACAGCGGCGCGGACACCAGGAAGCCGGTCGTCAACGGCACCAGGTAGATGCCGGCCCACAGCGGGGTCTGGCTGAAGTTGTAGCCGTGCAGCGGCAGCCAGATGCCCTGCAGCCAGATGATCAGCATGAACTGCATGCCGCCGCGGCCCATCGCCAGCATCAGGCTCGCGACGTTCCCGGCGGCGAACGGCCGGATCCGAAACAGCGAGATGCGGAACAGCGGCTCGGCGACCTTGGTCTCGACGTAGGTGAAGACGACCAGCAGGGCGAGGCCGCCGCAGAGCGCGGTGAGCACCCACGGGTTGGTCCAGCCCATCGGGTGCCCGCCGTAGGGCAGCAGGCCGTAGGTGATGCCGATCAAGATGGCGACCAGGCCGGCCGCGAACAGCAGGTTGCCCCACCAGTCGATCCGCGAGTGCTTGCGCACCCCGATGTCGTGCAGCATGAAGTACGCCCATACGGTGCCGAACACGCCGATCGGCGCCGAGACCAGGAAGATCAGGTGCCAGTTCACCGGGGCGAGGACGCCGCCGAGGATGAGCCCGATGAACGACCCGCCGATGGCGGCGATCGAGTTCACGGACAGGGCGCGGCCGCGCTGGTTGGCCGGGAACGCGTCGGTGACGATGGCGGCGGCGTTGGCGAACAGGAACGCGCCGCCGATGCCCTGCACGACCCGCCAGATGATCAGCCACAGCGCGCCGTTGCCGCCGTGCATCCAGGTGACGGTCAGGAAGACGGACGCGACGCTGAAGACCGCGAAGCCCAGCGTGTACATCCGCACCCGGCCGAACATGTCGCCGAGCCTGCCGAACGAGACCACGAGTACCGCGGACACCACCAGGAAGCCCATGAACATCCACAGCAGGTAGCTGGTGTTACCGGGGCTCAGCGGGTCGAGCCCGATGCCGTGGAAGACGTCGGGCAGTGCGATCAGCACGATCGACTGGTTGATCGTGACCATCAGCACGCCGAGCGTCGTGTTCGACAGCGCGATCCACTTGTAATGCGGTCCGAGCGCCCGGCCTGCCCGCACTGGCCCCCCTGCCACGTCAGAATTAACCGTCATGCGCGGGCGACGTCAGTAGATGGTCAGGACCGGCCCGGTCTTCACGATCGTGCCGTTGCTGCCGCCGATGAACGCGTGGACCTTCAGGTGCGCGGTGTAGAGGATGAACGTCGTGTTGACGCAGCTGCTGTTGCCCGGCCCGGTCAGGATCGTCGCCCCGATGTTCATGCTGGCGCCGCTCGAGTTGTAGACGAGGGCGATCGCTCCGACCGAGAACGCGCTCCCGGTCTGCTTCGCGCACATGGTCACCTTGACCCGCGCGGTACCGATCAGGGTGTAGGAGCCCCAGCCGGTGACGACGTTGTCGCCGGGGATGGCGGGCACGGTGAAGTCGTGCGTCCCGGAGGCCGCGCTCGTCGGGCTCGCGGACGTCGTCGCGCGCGGGGAGTCCTGCGAGTGCGTGGCGGTGGCCGCGGGCGCGGACTGGGTGCTCGTCGGCGTCGGGGATGGCCCGGGCGTGAGCGAGGACGCCGACGTCGCCGCGGGCGTGACGGCCTGAGCCGTCGCCGCCGCGCTGGTGGCCGGCGACGACACGGCGGCGGCGGGACTCGCCGGACTCGCCGCGCACGCGGTCAGGCCCGCTCCGCCGATGACGGCCGCGATGATCGCAGCCGGAACCCGTCGCATCCTCATGCTCCCGCCCTCCGTGTACAACCAGGCATTACAGAAAGTGTCAATAATGGCTTGAAGGTCACCATAGGTGATTGACCCCGGATCAGATGGCGAACTTAACCAGAAACAGAGCACTTCGTGCAGGTGGGCGGAGTCCTCGTCGGGGTTATCCCGGCCGGCCTTGCGCGACGGCGTGGAAGCCGTACGCTGCCTGTGTGGACAGCGAGCCGCTGGACGCGGTTCCGCTCGCGACGCGACTGCGGCTGCTGCGGACCCGGCTCGGATTGAGCCAGGAGCAGCTGGCCCGCCGGCTTGGCGTGTCGTTCGCGACCGTGAACCGGTGGGAATCCGGGCGATCGAGGCCGTCGCCGCGCGCTCGCCTGGCCATCGCCGAGCTGGAGGCGGCGGCCGCCCGCCGGGAGCCGCCGGAGGCCGAGAGGGACCGCGGGCCGGAGGCGGCCGAGGACAGGCCGGGCCGGCTGCCGATCGCGCAATCCAGCTTCGTCGGGCGCGAGCGCGAGCTTGCCGCCCTGTCCGAGCTGCTGACGCGGTCGCGGCTGATCAACCTGACCGGGCCGGGCGGGGTCGGCAAGACCCGGCTGGCCATCGAGGCAGCCCGGGAATGGACAGCGAGAAACGGCCCCGGTGGCGACGTGGTGTTCGTGCCGCTCGAGGCGATCCAGCCGCCCCGGCAGGTGGTCTCGGTGCTCGCCTCTCGCCTCGGCCTGCGCGAACGGCCGGGCGTGTCCTGGCGCGAGTCGGCGCTGGCCGCGCTGCGGGGGCGGTACGGGCTGCTGCTGCTCGACGGCGCCGAGCACTACCGCGAGGAGGTGGCCGGGCTGGCCGGGGAGTTCCTCGCCTCGGTCCCTGACCTGTGCATCATGGTCACCAGCCGGGTGGTGCTCGGGGTGCCCGGCGAGGTGTGCTCGGCCGTCCCCCCGCTCGACTGTCCCTCGGTCGCCGCGGGGGCGCGCGAGATCGCGGGTTCTGACGCGGTCCGGCTGTTCATCGCCAGGGCCAGCGACCGGCTGCCCGGCTT
Source organism: Streptosporangiaceae bacterium (assembly GCA_030040475.1). The sequence continues at coordinate 4,575 of JASHTQ010000276.1, read as the reverse complement.
CTCCGCCGCCGACGTGCCGCCGCACGCGGTCGGCGAGCTGTGCCGCAGGCTCGGCGGGCTGCCGCTGGCCATCGAGCTGATCGCGGGCTGGGTCGGCACCCTGTCGGTCCGCGAGATCGTGCAGCAGCGGGTCGCGCTGCTTGAGTACGACCCGCCGGGCGCCCCGGGCGGCCGCAAGCTCGCCGACGTGCTGCGAGCCAGCTACGACCTGCTCCAGCCCGGCCAGCAGCGGACCCTGCGGCTGCTCAGCGCGTTCAACACGCCGTTCAGCCTGGCCGACGCCCAGGCGGTGGCCGACGTCGGCGAGCAGCAGGTGGCGGGCGTCATCCGCGGTCTGGTGGACGCGTCCTGGCTGGTGGTCACCCGCGGCCCCGAGCAGAACCGGTTCAGCATGGTGGAGACGATCAGGGAGTTCGCGACCGCGCGGCTGCAGGAGGCAGGCGAGGCAGCCGCGGCCCGCCGCCGGCACGCCATGCACTTCGCCGACCTGGCCATCCAGAGCCTGAGCGCCCTGACCGGGCCCGATGCGCGCCGCTGGGCCGCCCGGCTGGCCTCGGCGGTCGACGACCTGCGCACGATGCTGCAGTGGGCGCTCGACAACGACGAGGTCGATCTCGGCCTGGAGGTCGGTGCCGCCCTGTTTCGCTGGTGGCTGACCAGCGGCCGGCTCTCGGCCGGCCGGGCGTGGCTGGGCAAGTTCCTCACCGCGGCCGGCGAACGCCCCGCGCCGACGGCGGAGGGCAGCCAGCGGGTCGGGCGGGCGCTGTGCGCGGCCGCCACCCTGGCCGTGGAGAACGGCGACTACGCCGGGGCGATCAGCCTGGCCGGGCAGGCGATGGGCATCTTCGAACCGCTCGGGGAGGGCGAGGACCTGGCCTTCGCGGCCACCGTGCTCGGTTCGGCCCACCGCTACCTGGGCAACAGGGCGCAGGCCCGGCGCGGCTTCCAGACCGCGTTCGACCTGCGCGCCGCGGCCGGCGACCGCGCGAAACTGGCCATGGCGACGAACAACATGGCCCTGGTCGAGATCGACGACGGGAATCTCGGCCGGGCCAGGGAGCTGCTCGAGGCGAACCTCGTCATCAAGCGCCAGCTCGGCGAGCAGCGCTCGATTGCGATCGGCCTGGTCAACCTGGCCGACGTCCTGGTCAGGGACGGCCGGTGGCAGGCGGCGCACACCTCGCTGGCGCAGGCCGCGGAGCTGGCCGTCGACCACCCGCAGATCATGGGCCTCGTGCTGTGCAGCCAGGGCAACCTCGAGGCCAGGCAGCAGAACTGGAAGCAGGCGGCCGAGCTTTACGCCGATGCCGTCGCCGCGGCCGGCGTCGGCGGCCACGCCCACGACGTGATCGAGGCCATGATCGGCCTGGGCCGCGCCTGCCGCGAACTGGGCCAGGCGGACGAGGCGGACCGGCACCTGCGCACGGCCGAGGCGATGGCGCACGAGATCGCGAACCCGCAGCTGCTTGCCCAGGTGACCGCGGCGCTCGCGGGGACCGCGGGCGGCGGCGCCGAGCCGCTGCCCGGGAACCTGACCGCCCGCCAGGCCGAAGTGCTGCGGCTGCTCGCCGACGGCCTGACCAACAAGCAGATCGCCGCGCGGCTGTACCTGAGCCCGGGGACCGTCGAGCGGCACCTGGCGACCATCTACCGCAAGCTCGGGCTCGGCGGCCGGGTCGACGCCGCCCGCTACGCGGTGGAACACGGGCTGGCCTAGCACCCGGGCCGCGATGTTATAGCGCCGCGGCGGCCCGCCTTCTAGTGAGATCGGAAATATGTATGGATTGCCGGATTCGCGCGTCATGTCCCGTCGCATACAAAGGAATCCGCAGATGCTTCCGCCGCTCCTGATTGGGTGTTGGGGGCGGTAAGGTGCGGCGGAAGCATCCGCCAGGGGGGCGGGGATGCGGGATCAGTGTCTTGGCGTGACTCAGCCCATGCTGTCGATCGCGCTTGACCCGGGTGACAGCGTCCTGGGCGAGGCCAGCCGGTTCGCCTGGATGACCGACTCGATCGAGATGGCCGTCTCGGGCGAGATCGGGGTCTACCTCTATACGGCCGTCGGCGAACCGGGCGCCGTCGCGTTCGCGTCGCAGCGGCCCGGCCACATCCTCGGCCTGGAAGTCGGCCCCCGGGACGGGGGTTACCTGGTCCGCAGGTCCGGCGTCGTGGCCCGGACGCCCGGCGTGCAGGTGCGGGCCGACCCCGCCGAGCACGGCCTGGTCCTGTGCCGGATCGGCGGTTCCGGACGTGCCTGGGTCGAGCTTGGCGGCGACGTGGTGCGGCGCGAGCTTGCCCCGGACCAGTCGCTGCGTGCCCATCCCAGGCACGTCGGCATGTTCGACAGCATGGTCGCCATCCAGGTCACGCAGGTCCAGGGTCCCTCCGGCCCGGACTGCGGCTATCCCTGCGCCGTGCTGTCCGGCCCGGGCGTGGTCTGGCTGCAGTCGCTGGCCTCCGTCGCGGAGCGGTGACCGGTAGGGCGAGGCCCGGCCCCGCTGTCACTAGGAGTAGACGTCCACGCACGCCTTGCCGTACGAGGTATAGTCGCCGTCGCCGTCATAATGCCAGGTGGTGGAGCAGTAGTTTCCCGTCGTCTCGCTATGGTTCGGTGACCATGTGCAGGTGATCGTCTGCAGCGCGGCGACGTTGGTCTGCGAGCAGTTCTTGATAAGCCCGTTAGGGCCGCTGAGCTCGATGTGGATATCGTCCTGGGTGCCACCGAGCAAATTCTCGAAGCTGCCTTCCAGGGAATCTATGTGCAGGCCGGAGCCGGTTACCGCCGCGCAGGTGTTACCCTCCATGTCCTCCTCGTACTGGCAGCTCCTGCCCGATGCCATCGCCGGGCTGGCGGGCAGCACGATCGCCGCCGTCACGAGGCTTCCCCCGATCACTGCGGCGAACACGGTTGTCAGCGTGCCGATCTTCGTCCTAAGCCGGATATTCATCGAGGATCCTTTCTGATGTCGGGGCCGGAGGTCCTTGCCAGGCAGCTCGAGTCTCTCCTGCGCCGCTATCAGGCGATCAGCAGTTGATCATCACCTCGCCGCCCTCGGCCCTCACGTTGCGCCGGCGCCGGCCAGCCACGGGAGGAGTCCGGTCATGGCAGTCGACCAGGCCGCGATGCGACGGCGCGCGCGGATCATGCGCGCGGTCAACGTGCCCATGCGGGCGGCGCTCAGCCTGCCGTTCGCGACGCCGCTCAGCGGGAACCTGATGCTCGTCTGCTACACCGGCCGCAAGAGCGGGAAGGCCTACCGGCAGCCGGTCAGCTACGTCCGCGACGGCGACACGCTGCTGACCCCCGGCGGCGGCCGGTGGACGCTCAACCTGGCCGGCGGGCGGCCGGCCCGGATCCGGCTGCGCGGCCGCGACGCGCCCGCCCGGCCGGAACTGGTCACCGAGCCCGCCGAACTGGACCGGCTGCTCGGCGTGATCGCCGCGAAGAACCCGCGCGCGGCCAGGTTCATCCCGATCCCGCGCGGCCCCGACGGGCGGCTGGACCCCGACGCCCTGGACGCCGCGCTGCGGCACGGCTTCTGCGTCGTGCGCTGGCACCTCGCGGAGCCGGGATGAGCCAGGCCGAGCAGGGATCAGCCGGGGGCCTTCGGCCCGAAGCTGGCGAACAGGCCGCGATATGAGCCAGTTTGCGCTATACATCCTGGTGTAGCTGTTTAAGTCCCACGTGGTCTGCTCCACCGGCGAACGGAGCGGGGGGTCTGGTCTGCCGATGGAAGCCCTGCAGCAAGGCGATCCGGTCAGCGTCGGCGGCTACCGGCTGCTGGGCAGGCTGGGAGCCGGCGGCATGGGGCAGGTGTTCCTCGGCGTGTCGCCCGGCGGCCGCAAGGTCGCGGTCAAGCTGATCCACCCGGCGTACGCGGGAGCCCCGCAGTTCCGTGAGCGGTTTGCCAGGGAGATCGAGGCGGCGCGACGGGTCGGCGGGTTCCACACCGCGCTCGTGGTGGATGCCGACCCGCGGGCGGACCCGCCGTGGATGGTGACCGCGTTCATCGAGGGCCCGTCGCTGCAGCAGGAGGTGGACGGGCGCGGGCCGCTGCCGGCTCAGGGGGTGCGCGCGCTTGGCGCCGGGCTGGCGGAGGGGCTGGCCGCCATCCACGCGTGCGGGCTGGTGCACCGCGACCTCAAGCCGGGCAACGTGATCCTGGCCGCGGACGGGGCGCGGATCATAGACTTCGGCATCGCCCGGTCGGTGGACACGACCACGGGGATCACCACGACCGGCGCGGTCGTGGGCACGGTGGCGTACATGTCGCCGGAGCAGATCCGCGGCGATCCGGCCGGGCCGGCCAGCGACGTGTTCTCGCTGGGCAGCATGCTGGCCTTCGCCGCGACGGGCCGGCCGCCGTTCGGAGCCGACTCGGCGGTGTCGATCCTGTACCGGGTCGTCAACCTGCCACCGGACCTGGCGGGGGTGGCCGACGGGGAAGTCCGCGAACTGATCGCCGGCTGCCTGGCCAAGTCCCCGGCGGACCGGCCCGCGGTCCGGGCCGTCCTCGCCGCGCTCGGCGCGGGGCTGGCCGAGGGACTGGCCGCCATCCACGCCTGCGGCCTTGT
>JASHTQ010000275.1 GCA_030040475.1 Streptosporangiaceae bacterium | reverse complement strand
CGCGACCTCGGGCGGTTGTCCGTGACCCGCCCGGCGGCGCCCTTGCTTGCGCGGACGCGGGACGAGCTCGCGGCGGCGCGGGCGGGCCTGCCCGCGCCCGTGGTCCTGGTGCCCACCATGGGCGCGCTGCACGGCGGGCACCGCGTCCTGCTGCGCACGGCCAGCGGGCTTGCCGGGCCCGCGGGGAGCGTGGTCGTGTCGATCTTCGTCAACCCGCTCCAGTTCGGGCCCGGCGAGGATCTGGACCGCTATCCGCGGACCCTGGATGCCGACCTGGCCATGTGCGCCGAGGAGGGGGCAGGGCTCGTCTTCGCCCCGTCCGCCGCGCAGATGTACCCGGGCGGCAGGCCGGAGGTGACCGTCGACCCGGGACCCGCGGGCCAGGTCCTTGAGGGCAAGTTCCGGCCGGGCTTTTTCGACGGCGTGCTGACCGTTGTGCTGAAGCTCCTCAGCCTGACCCGCCCCGACGTCGCCGTGTTCGGGCAGAAGGACGCGCAGCAGCTCGCGCTGGTCCGCCGCATGGTCGGCGACCTGGACCTTGGCGTCGTCATCGAGTCGGTGCCGACCGTCCGGGACGCCGACGGGCTCGCCGTCTCAAGCAGGAACGCCTACCTGTCGGCGCAGGACCGGGTCCGTGCGCTGGCCCTGTCCCGGGCGCTGCGCGCGGGCGCGGCCAGACAGGCAGACGGCGCGCGGCCGGTGCTGGCCGCCGCCGGGGAGGTCCTCGCCGCGGCGCCCGCCCTGGCGGTCGATTACCTGGAACTCGTCGATCCGGCCACGTTCGCTCCGGTGCCGGCCGGCCGGGCCGGTCCCGCTGTGCTGGTGGTGGCCGCGACCGTGGGCGGCACGCGGCTCATCGACAACGTGCCCGTGGCGCTCGCCGGAGGGGCCCATGCTGCTGACCATTGACATCGGGAACACGAACACGGTGCTCGGGGTGTTCGACGGGGACCGGGTCGTCGAGCACTGGCGGATCGCGACGGTCCCCGACCGGACCGCCGACGAGCTCGCCGTGGTCCTGCACGGCCTGCTGGCGGGCAGCAGCGCGTTCGCGGAGCGGGACATCACCGGAATCTCGCTGTGCTCCACGGTGCCGTCCGTGCTGCACGAGATGCGGGAGATGTGCGCGCGCTACTACGCCGGCCTGGCGACGGTCATCGTCGAGCCCGGGGTCAAGTCGGGCGTGCCGGTACGGACCGACAACCCCAAGGAGGTCGGCAGCGACCGGATCATGAACTCGCTCGCGGCCGTGCACCTGTACGGCGGCCCGGCGATCGTGGTGGACTTCGGCACCTCGACGAACTTCGACGCGGTGAGCGCGCGGGGCGAGTTCGTCGGCGGCGCGCTCGCGCCCGGCATCGAGATCTCGGTCGACGCGCTGTCCAGGCGGGCCGCGCAACTGCTCAAGGTCGAGCTGGTCAGGCCGCCCAGGGTGATCGGCAAGAACACCGTGGAGTCGCTGCAGAGCGGCATCGTCTTCGGCTTCGCCGCGCAGGTGGAGGGCATCGCCACCCGGATGGCGCGAGAGCTGTCCCCGGCCGACCCGGACGCGGTGACGATCATCGCCACCGGCGGGCTCGCCCCGCTCGTCATCGACGAGGTGAGCGTCATCGACGCCTACGAGCCGTGGCTCACCCTCATCGGGCTCCGCCTCGTGCACGAGCGGAACACGGCCCAGTCCCTCGAGTTAGCTGCCCCCGAGTCCTCGAGTTAGCTGCCCCCGAGTTAGGCGGCGGGGTTGCCCGCCTACTCGATGCGGACGGCGCCGGCGTAGATGCTCCAGTCGATCTCCTGGACCATTACGTCCTGGCCGAAGTCCGGCGCGTCGACCATCAGGCCGTCGCCGATGTAGATCCCGACGTGGCTGATGTCGGCGTAGAAGAAGACCAGGTCGCCGGGCTCCAGCTGGTTGCGGGACACGTGCACGCCGGAATTCCACAGGCTCCCGGTGAAGTGCGGCAGCGCGATGCCGAGCTGGGCGAACGCCCAGACGACAAGCCCCGAGCAGTCGAACTCGCCAGGTCCGGCCGCGCCCCAGACGTAGGGATCCCCGCGCCGGGTCAGCGCGGCCTCAAGCGCCTGGGCGCCGATCGTGTTCGCGGTCGGGAGGGTGAAGTCCGGGTACTGCCCCGTCTGGTTGAAGACCGTCATGGCCTGCCGCATGGCCGCGCTGTTGACCTGGTCGATCTTGCCGTCGATCGCGTGGCGCTTGGCGTTCATCTGGGCCTCGAGCGCGTTCACCGCGGCGACCTGCTGCTCGGCGGTCTGCCTGTCACGCACCGCCTGGTCCTCCTCGGCGCGCAGCGTGCTCACCGCATCGCCGCTCGACTGGTCCATCTCGGTGATCGTGGAGGCCTGGCTGAGGAACTGCCCGGGACTTCCCGCGGTGAGCGCCTGCATCGTGGGATCCAGGCCGGCGCTCATGTAGTTCTCCGCGGCCAGCTGGGCGATGGCCTGCTGGCCGGCCGACAGCGCGGTCCCGATCCTGGCCGCGGCCGCCTGGGCGATCCGTGCGTCGTCCTGCGCCCGGCCGAGCTGGATACGCAGGCCGTCGTATTGCTCGCTCAGCGCGTTGATCTGGAACTCGAGCTGCTTCGCCTGCGCGATCAGCTGGGTCAGGGTCGGCTTCGGCGCGGCCTGCTGTGCCACGCTGCTTCCGCCCGGCACCATCAGGACGAGCGCCGCCGTCGCGGCGGCTAGGCTGGCCGCTCCGCTCAGTTTGCGCACAGCGATGCACGATATTGGAATCGGGGTTCGTTGCCAACCTAGTAGGGGGAAGTTTTACCTTACGAGGCTGTGACGTGACTCCCAGCCGACACCGGCGGCTATGTCGCTGCGACGACAGCGGCCATGCCGCCCAGACGGCACAGCGACTATCGTGGACTGCGCTATGACATACACGATCAGGGCGGCGCGTACCCGTGACGTACCGATGATCCGGAAGCTGATCGACTCCAATGTGGAGTCTGGAAGATTGCTGAGTAAGGCGACCGTCACGCTCTATGAGGACATCCAAGAGTTCTGCGTAGCAGAACTCCATGACGCTGGGCTTGCGGGTTGTGGCGCTTTGCATGTGATGTGGGAGGATCTCGCCGAGATCAGGACGGTTGCGGTGCGCGAAGACTGCCAAGGGCTAGGTATCGGTCACGGGATCGTCGATACGTTGCTTCAGCGGGCCCGCGCGCTGGAGGTAGCCAGGGTGTTCGTGTTGACTTTCGCCGTGGACTTCTTCACCCGTCATGGATTCCGGAGTATCAGCGGTACGCCCGTGGCCCCAGAGGTCTACCGTGAGCTATTGCGATCCTATGACGAGGGCGTGGCCGAGTTTCTAGACCTCGAGCGGGTAAAGCCCAACACCCTCGGGAACACCCGCATGCTGCTGCGGCTGTTACGGAGCCGGGAAAAATGAGCATCGGCGTTGCAGGCGAGGCGATACAAGTCCAACGAGAGCACGTTCCGCCGCTGTCCACCGAGAGGAGCCCGCTATGTTGAGCGACCTCGCGGCGCTGACTCCGTCGCTGATAGTCTGCGTGGCCTTCCTGGTCGGAGTTGCGATGTTCCTGCGAAGTCAGATGTCCCCCAAGCGCCGCGAGGCCAGGAACTCGCGCCGCAGATCCGGCCGCCGCGGGTCTTGAAATTTCGGTGAACGACGGGTTTATCCGAACTAGGTTGAACGGCCCGGTCACGTTGCCCGCCTTGCAGATCCAGTATCCGCCCGCGGGTCCGCGCTATGCGACATCGACACGCTAACGTCTCAGGAATGTCTGCTTACGGAGAGTTGCCAGCCTCTGATGCCGCCCGAAGGCGGCCGCCTGGTCGCAAAGCATAAAACGTTGACTTCTGCCAATTGTCAACCCCGAGAGATTTGGTATATGTTTAGCATCCGAAATAGGTTGCTCCGTCAGAAGGGCTGAATCCATGGCACAGAAGGTACAGGTGCTTCTCGTCGATGATCTCGACGGGAGCGAGGCTACAGAGACCGTCGCCTTTGGTCTCGATGGCGCCTCGTATGAGATCGACCTTAGTTCCGGCAACGCTGGCAAGCTTCGTAAAGAGCTCGCCCACTATGTGGAGCACGCGCGCAAAGCGAGCGCTCCGGCCAGGCGGCGCAGGGCGCGCACTGGCCCCGGCCGCGAGCGCAGTGCTCAAATCCGGCAGTGGGCGAAGCAGCGCGGATACAAGGTCAATGAGCGCGGACGCATTCCCGCGAACATCGTCGCGGAGTACGAGGCGGCGCACTAGAACCCCCGCGCACCGGAGTCTGCGAGTCCGCCGAGCCGCAAGCGCTCCCTGGTTCAGCGCCCCGAGACAAAGCAACTCCTGCCGCGGTAACCGTGACCGGCCACCGGCCGGGCGACTCGATCGCACCGTTGGCCCGACTGGGCAGCAGCAGATCCCAGTGGCCAACGGTGCGTTTGCTTTGTCTGAGGCTCGCCGCGGCCCGCGCCGCCGCATCGTGCGCCAGGCGCCCGGCGTCCGCGCCGGCCAGTCCCGGCCCCCCTGCGCCGGCCAGCCCCGGCGCCTTCCCGCGTCGGCG
>JASHTQ010000274.1 GCA_030040475.1 Streptosporangiaceae bacterium | reverse complement strand
GGGAGAGATACCACCTCTCGTTCGGGATAAAAATGATCTTGATCTTTCAGGGGTTACGGAGGGGTCTGGGTGGGCCAGGGCAGGCCGGCGGCGCTGGTGACCGGGTCGGCGAGCGGGATCGGGCGGGCCGCGGCGCTGCGGCTGGCGCGGGCCGGGTATGACGTCGCGATCAACTACAGCCGTTCGGCGGGCGCCGCCGAGCAGGTCCTCCTCGAGCTTGAGGCGTGCGGCGGGCGGCACATCGCGGTGCAGGCCGACGTCAGCGACGAGCCGGCGGTGGCCGCGATGGTCGCGGCGGTCGGCGACGCCTACGGGCGGCTGGACGCGCTGGTCAACAACGCGGGGATGACCAGCAAGACCCCGCCGGACGACCTGGGCGGCGTCGACCTGGGCGAGTGGGACCGGGTGTTCGAGGTCAACGTCCGCGGGCTGTTCCAGGTCACCCGGGCCTGCGCGGCGGCGCTGCGGGCCGCGGGCGGCAGCGTGGTGAACGTGGCGTCGATCGTCGGGCTGCGACCCGGGCCGCAGCCGCTCGCCTACGCGGCGAGCAAGGCGGCGGTGGTCAGCCTGACCAGGACGCTGTCGCGGGTGCTTGCGCCCGAGGTCCGCGTCAACGCGGTCGCGCCCGGCTGGATCGCCGGCGAGTGGATGCAGCGGACGCTGGGCGAGGACTACGAGCGGCTGATGGAGCGCCGCGCCGCCTGGACCCCGATGAGACGAAACGTGACCGTCGAGGACGTGGCGGAGACGATCTTCTCGCTGATCTCGTCGAACCCGTTCGTCACCGGCGAGACGATCGTCATCGACGGCGGTTACGCGGCCACCACCTAATGCCGCGACCGGTGTGCGCCGTGCTGTCCCGGTGGTCACGTGCGCTCGGCCCTGATTTCAGACCTCCCACTGCCCGTTGGGCAGGATCCAGCCGAGGATGCCCTCGAACTGGTTGCTGGCGAGGGGCCAGGTAGCCAGCGGGGTCGGGGTAGACGCGGCCGCCGTGCCGTTGGTGGCCACAAGGTAGAGGTTGATGCCCTGATTTCCCTTGAGGAAGAACAGCACCTGGCTGCCGTCGGGCGTCACCAGCGCGTCCTCGACGGTCTGGCTGGTGGCCGGGATCAGGTCTGTCGGCTGGCCGAGCCGGCCAGAGGAGCTTACCGGGAAGGCGTCTACGGCGTCGTTGCCCGGCGAGATGCACGCGACGGTCGTGGAGCTTACCCAGCCGATGAACGTGCCGCAGGCGCTGGAGCTCCCGGTGTTGCCGGCCGCGTCGCTGACCTCCGATGCCCCGCAGAAGCCGGTTGCGAGCTGCCCGCCGTTGGCGGACTCTGCCGCCACCGCGTTCTGCAGGCAGTTTGCCGTCATCGTGCTTGTCGCACCGACGTAGATTTGCAACTGGCCGTATTCGTCCTGGCTCAAGACGGCCCGCATCGTAGCGTCGGGAGAGTCGTAGTAGGGCAACGGCATCGGCTGCCCCGAAGGCGTGAACGTGTAGAGGTACCCGGGTCCCTCGTTTACCGGATCGCCGGGAGGAACGCTATTGGAGTACATGTCGGAGTTGCCTTGGTCCTGCCACCACAGGCGGCCCGTCGCGGGATCGAATATGACCTGGCTGTCGGTTACGCTGGACTGCGCGAAACCGTTCGGATTGTTTCCCGACGCGTCGACGAAAGAGCTCGGGTCTTGCAGTTCGTCGCTGTCCGCCGGCTGATATCCGGCGTCCTGCCCGGAGTTTTCCCCCATCCACTCCGCCACGTCCCGTTGGTTTGGTGACAGCGCGAACAGCCCCGCAACCGGAGGGTTATTCGCGGCGGCCGTCCCGACGTCGTAGCGGTCACAACCGGTAAGCCATGCCGCCTGGCCGCCGAAGGGAGCCGTGGAAACCCTTCGGGCCGTGACATCCACCGTTGTCCAGTACTGCTCTCCGGGAACGCAGACGACCGCCTGCAGGTGCCCGGCCGTAGCCGCCGGGCCGGCTCCGGTGGTCTGCGATGCCGGCGCGCTGTCGGACTGAGTCGCGGACGACCCGGCGGGCGCGGACGACCCGGCGGGGCTCGAGCACGCCGCCGCGGTTGCCGTGAGCGCGAGTATCGCGACGGCAAGTGCCGACTTCCGCAACCCTGAATGCAGGTTGAGCGTTCCCTCATTGCGCACGACGATATCCCCCCATCGCTGGCTGTCATCCTGGCCAAGGGATGCTATCACCGAGAAGCGCGGCTAACGGCACATATTAGAAATGCCAGGCAAGGAGGATAGGCCGGTAATCGGGGCTTGCCGCCGCGCTGCCGTCATTCAGGCGATGCCGCTCGGCGTACCGCAGAAACCCCGGTGCGGTGAGTACGAAAATGAATGCCTGGCTAAGGTCGTCTTACTATGGTCGTCGTCCGCCGGCCGGGCCTGGCTGGCCAACCACGGCGGGGGTCTGGTCGGATGGAGGGCATGGCGGACGTCACCAGGCACGCCGGGCGGTGGACGCTCGAGGACCGGTTCGCTTCGCCCTGGCACTACCTGCCGGTCGAGGTGCGCCAGGGGACGGCGGGGCTGCGCGTCGAGCTTGAGTACGAGCGGCGCGGCGGCACGGTGCTGGACCTGGGTTGTCTCGGTGCGCGCGGGTTCCGCGGCTGGTCGGGCGGTGCCCGGCGGTGGTTCGCCATCACCGCAGATGCGGCCACGCCCGGGTACCTGCCCGGCGAGCCCGAGGCCGGGACGTGGCAGGTCATGATCGGCCTGTACAAGCTCCCGCCGGAGGGCGCGAGCTACCGGCTGACCGCGACCGCCATGCCGTTCGCCGCGGACCTGGTGCCCAGCGCGCCTCCCCCGCCGCCTGTGCCTGCTGACCGGCCGCCCCCGCGGGACCTTCCGGCCGGCGCTGGCCGGCGCTGGCTGGCCGGCGACCTGCACGCGCACACCGTGCACTCCGACGGCGGGCTCACGGTCTGCGAACTCGCGGCGCTGGCTGCCGGGCGCGGCCTGGACTTCCTCGCGGTGACCGACCACAACACGGTCAGCCATCATGCCGAGCTCGCGGCCGCGTCCCGCAGGTACGGGATCACGCTGCTGCCCGGGCAGGAGGTGACGACCGACGGCGGGCACGCGGGGGCGCTCGGCGACGTGGGCTGGGTCGACTTCCGCCGCGAGCCCGACGACTGGCTGGACGTGACGCAGGCGCGCGGCGGGCTGCTGTCGGTCAACCATCCGTTCGCCGGGCCGATCAGCTGGACCCGCCCGATGCGACGCCGGCCGCCGCTGCTCGAGGTATGGCACCCCAGCTGGCTTGACCTGCGCTGGACGATCCCGCTGTCCTGGTGGCTGGCCTGGGATCCGGCGGCGATCCCGGTCGGCGGCAGCGACTGGCACAAGCCCGGGTCCGACGCCCCGCCCGGACGCCCGACCACCTGGGTAGAGTGCGCGGGTGAGGAGCCCGCCGACGTGCTGGCGGGGCTGCGGGCCGGCCGGGTCGCGATCTCGGCCGACCGCGACGGCCCGGTGCTGCTGCGCCACGACGGC
>JASHTQ010000273.1 GCA_030040475.1 Streptosporangiaceae bacterium | reverse complement strand
GCCGCGACCGGCGCGCCCGGCGCGCCCGGCGCGCCCGTCCGCCGGACGGGACTAAGATCCCTCTATCCGAACGGGGCCGTCCCCGTTCACTCCTGCTCAGGAAACGGAGCACGCGATGGCTGACGCGGACACCGAGGCCAAGTCCGCCGACCAAGATGCGCTGGTCGCGGACATTGACAGGACCCGCGCCGAGCTGGCGCGCACCATCGACGCCATATCCGACCGGCTCAGCCCGAGGAACAACGCCCGCCGCGCCGCCGACCGCATCCGCGAGCGCATCAGCCAGGTCGACCCCCGCCTAGCCGGCGCCGCCGCCGCGGCCGTCGTCGTCGTAGGCGCCACCTACCTGATCCTCCGCCGCCGCAAGCGCAAGTAACCCCAACCAGGCCCGGCCACCCAACCGGGGCCGCCAGGCCGGCATGAGGCGCGACGAGGGCTCAGCCGGCGCTCTTGGTCAGTTCCTCGTACTCGGCGGGGGAGAGCAGGTCGGGCGGCAGCGCCGGGTCGCCGTTGCTGTCCTGCGCCACCTTCACCCGGAACATCCAGCCCGCCGCGTACGGCTCGGCGTTGACCAGCGAGGGATCGTCCTCCAGCTCGGTGTTGACCTCGGTGACCTCACCGTCCACCGGAGAGTAGAGGTCGCTGACGGACTTGACGGACTCGACTTCGCCGCAAGGCTCTCCGGCGGTGACGGCCGTGCCGGGAGCCGGCAGGGACACGTAGACCACGTCGCCGAGTTGCTGAGCCGCGTACTCGGTGATGCCGATCAACGCCGAGGTGCCCTCGACGGATACCCACTCGTGCTCCGGGGTGTAGCGAAACTCGGCTGGAACACTCATCGTTATTGTCTCCTCCGGTAAAACGGCAGGTCCGTCAGGTGGGCGGGAACGGCCTCGCCCCTGATGCCGACAGCAAGATCCAGTTTGCCCTCGCCAGCGCCAGCGCCGGCGTCCGAACCGGCACCGGCGCCCGCGTCCAGGTAGGCCATCGCGATCGGCACGCCGAGCGTGGGAGACGGCGCGCCGCTTGTCACGGTGCCAACCTGCCTCGGGGCGCCGAGCCCGCCAGACCCCCCCGCAGCCTGCTGCCCGTCCGCGAGCACCGGATAGCCGTGCCTGGCCACCCGGCGGGACTGGACGGTCAGGCCGACCAGCCGCCGCCGCGGCCCGGCCGCGGCCCGGGCGGCCAGGGCCTCACGGCCGACGAAGTCGCCCGGCTTGTCGAACTTCACCACTCGCCCTAGGCCCGCCTCAAACGGTGTCACGTCCGGGCCGAGCTCGTTGCCGTACAGCGGCATGCCGGCCTCAAGCCGGAGCGTATCGCGGGCGGCCAGGCCAGCGGGTATCAGGCCGGCCGGGGCGCCCGCCACGGCCAGCGCATCCCAGACCGCAGCGGCGTCCGCCGGAGCGCAGAACACCTCGAATCCGTCCTCGCCCGTGTACCCGGTCCGGGCCACCCAGGCCCGCCGGCCTGCGACGGAACCGAACGCGCCGGCGTAGTACCTGATAGCCGCCAGGTCCACCCCGGAAACGAGCGGCGCGAGGATCGAGGCCGCCGCGGGCCCCTGGATGGCGATCAGCGCCCAGTCGCCGGTGGCGTCCGTGACCGCCGCGTCGAACCCGCCGGCCCGCGACAGCAGCTCCCCGTACACGACGGACGTGTTCGCCGCGTTCGCGATGACGAGGAACTCCTGCTCCCCGGTCCGGTACACCACGAGGTCGTCGAGCACGCCGCCGTCCGGCGCGCAGATCATCGTGTACCTGGCGCGCCCGGCCGCCAGCGTGGACAGCTGGCCGGTCAGCGCGTAGTCCAGCGCCGCCCCGGCGCCGGGACCGGTGACCGAGATCTCTCCCATGTGCGAGAGGTCGAACAGGCCGGCCGCGCGCCGCACCGCCTGGTGCTCGGCCGTCTCGCTGGCGTACCGCAACGGCATCTGCCAGCCGGCGAACGAGGTCATCGTCGCGCCGAGGCGCTCGTGGATCGCGTGCAGCGGTGTCTGCCTCTGCGGTTCCGCTGATGAAGTCACCTGGGAATGGTATGCCGTAACCATGCAGACCCTGACCGACGACCAGATCGCCTCGGAGCTCGCCGAGACCCCGGGCTGGGGCAAGTCCGGTGCCGCGATCACCCGTACCGTCGAGAGAGCCGACTTCCGTGACGCCCTGCTGTTCCTCGGGGCCGTCGCCTACCTGGCCGAACGCGCCAACCACCACCCCGACGTCGGCATCAGCTGGAACCAGGTGACGCTGACCCTGAGCACCCATTCGGCCGGCGGCCTGACCTTCGCCGACTTCAACCTCGCCAGGCAGATCTCCGCGTTGATCTGAGCGGCCCCTCCGACGCACGCGTCAGGGCGGTGGCGCGGCGGGGGCGGGTGGTAGCGGACAATGGGCGAGTGGAATCCGCTGAGCCCACGGCCGCCCGGCCGCGCGAGGTCGTCATCCTCGGCTCGACCGGCTCGATCGGCACTCAGGCGCTCGACATCATCAGGCGCAACCCCGATCGCTTCCGGGTGGTCGCCCTCGCCGCGGGCGGCTCGGACCCCGACGCGCTGGCCAGGCAGGCCGCCGAGTTCGGGGTGGCGACCGTCGCCGTAGCCAACCCGGCCGCCGCACCGCAGCTGGCGGCCGCACTCCGCGCCCGTTTTGATATGGCCCGAACGAGCGGTGGTGCATCTGCATCCCCCGTGCTTGCCCCCAGTGGCGTGACCGAGCCCCCCACGGTGCTGACCGGCCCGGACGCCGTGTGCGAGGTGGCCGCGTGGCCGTGTGACGTGGTGCTCAACGGCGTGACGGGCGCGGCCGGCCTGCAGGCCACGCTCGCCGCCCTGGACGCGGGCCGAACGCTGGCGCTCGCCAACAAGGAGTCGCTGATCATCGGCGGGCCGCTGGTGACAGGCAGGGCCAAGCCCGGGCAGATCGTGCCGGTGGACTCCGAGCACTCGACGATCGCCCAGTGCCTGCGGGCCGGGACCAACTCCGAGGTGCGCAGGCTGGTGCTGACCGCGAGCGGCGGGCCGTTCCGCGGCTGGAGCCGGGACCGGCTGGAGACCGTGACGCCGCGCCAGGCGCTCGCCCACCCCACCTGGAACATGGGCCCGCTGGTCACGATCAACTCCGCGACGCTGGTGAACAAGGGCCTGGAGGTGATCGAGGCGCACCTGCTGTTCGGCTTCGGCCTGGACCGGATCGACGTGGTGGTGCACCCGCAGTCGATCGTGCACTCGATGGTGGAGTTCGCCGACGGCGCGACGATCGTCCAGGCCTCCCCGCCGGACATGCGGCTGCCGATCTCGCTCGGCCTGGCCTGGCCGCACCGGGTGGCCGACGCCGCGCCCGGGCTGGACTGGTCGGCCGCGGCGTCGTGGACGTTCGAGCCGCTGGACGACGAGGCGTTCCCCGCGGTCGCGCTGGCCCGCGAGGCCGCGGCCGCAGGCGGCACCGCTCCCGCGGTCTATAACGCCGCGAACGAGGCATGCGTGGCGGATTTCCTGGCCGGCCGGATTGCGTTCCCGCGGATTGTCAGCACCGTGGCACGGATAGTCTCTGAACATGGCGCCGCGGGTGCGGCGGTCACGACGGTGGCGGACGTGCTCGAGGTCGACGGCTGGGCTCGGCGGCGGGCGACGGAGCTGAACTGCTAGCGAGAGGACGAAAGGATGGAGGCGCTCGGCTGGGCGATCTTCGTCTTCGCCCTGCTCTTCTCCGTCATGCTGCACGAGACCGGGCACTTCGTGATGGCGAAGAAGTTCGGCATGAAGGCCACCCGCTACTTCGTCGGCTTCGGCCCGACGATCTTTTCTTTTTACTGGGGCGAGACCGAGTACGGGATCAAGGCGCTGCCGCTCGGCGGCTTCGTCAAGATCATCGGGATGCACTCGCTCGACGACGTGGACCCCGAGGACGAGCCGCGCTCGTTCCGCCGCGCGCCGGCCTGGCAGCGGATCGTCGTGCTGTCGGCCGGCTCGTTCATGCACTTCCTGCTCGCCTTCGTGCTGATCGGCGGGCTGGCGCTCGGCATCGGCATCGAGAACGAGAACACCACCCAGCTCGGCACGGTCACCCCGTGCATAGCCTCGAACGTCGAGAACCTGGACAACGACATCTGCGTCAAGGGGAACGCCAAGTCGCCCGCCGAGCTGGCCGGGTTCCGGGTCGGCGACACGATCACCAGCATCAACGGCAAGCCGGTGAGCACCTGGACCGAGTTCGAGGCGATCCGCCAGCTGCCCGTCGGCTCGGTGGCGACCTTCACCGTGCTGCGCGCGGGCAAGACGGTGACGCTACACGCCAAGCTGGCCCACGTCCCCGGCCGCAGCGGCTCCTACCTGGGCGTCGCGCCGACGGTGGTGTTCCAGCCGGCCAGCCCGCTCGGCGCCATCACCTACGCGGGGTCGGCGTTCTGGCAGGTCCTCGACGGCTCGGCGGACGCGGTGGCGGCGCTGCCCGGCGCGCTGCCCAAGCTGTTCAACAAGAAGGAGCGGGCCGACTCGGCCGGCGGCCAGGTCACCAGCGTGTACGGCGCGGCGGAGGCGACCGGCCAGGCGGTCGCCGCCGACGTCGGCTGGCAGTACAAGGTCAGCTTCGTGCTGCTGCTGATCGCGTCGCTGAACATCTTCGTCGGCGTGTTCAACATGCTCCCGCTGCTGCCGCTGGACGGCGGCCACGTCGCGATCGTGATCTGGGAGCGGATCCGGGCGTGGCTGGCCCGGCTGCGCGGCAGGCCCGACCCCGGCCTGGTCGACATCTCCAAGGTGCTGCCGATCTGCTTCAGCATCTTCATGATCGTGATGTGCTTCGGCGTGCTGCTGATCGTCGCCGACATCGTTAACCCGCTGAATGTGGTCGGTTAACGGCAAGTTAATACCCGACGCGCCCGTCAGCGTCCGTCTCGGTGCATTCGCCTGCCGGTGGAACAATGGGTTGGTAGGTCGCGCCGGAAGTGCCAGCCGGGGCTTGCGCCGGCTAGAGATGACGCTGCGCCAACCGAACGGATGGGGGTCAAGGGTGGGTGTGGGGGATAAATTGAGTATCGACCTCGGGATGCCTGAGACGCCGCCGGCGCCGCTAGCCGAGCGGAGGCAGTCGCGTCGGATCATGGTCGGCGCGGTGCCCGTCGGCGGGGGAGCGCCGGTCACCGTGCAGTCGATGACGACCACCCTGACCGCCAACGTGAACGCCACGCTGCAGCAGATCGCCGAGCTGACCGCCTCGGGCTGCCAGATCGTCCGGGTCGCCGTCCCGTCCCAGGACGACGCCGACGCGCTGCCGCAGATCGCCCGCAAGTCGCAGATCCCGGTCATCGCCGACATCCACTTCCAGCCCAAGTACGTGTTCGCCGCGATCGAGGCCGGCTGCGCCGCCGTCCGGGTCAACCCGGGCAACATCAAGCAGTTCGACGACAAGGTCGCCGAGATCGCCCGCGCCGCCTCCGACGCCGGCGTGCCGATCAGGATCGGCGTGAACGCGGGATCGCTGGACAAGCGCCTGCTCGCCAAGTACGGCAAGGCGACCCCCGAGGCGCTGGTCGAGTCGGCCCTGTGGGAGTGCTCGCTGTTCGAGGAGCACGGCTTCCGCGACATCAAGATCTCGGTCAAGCACCACGACCCGGTGGTGATGATCCAGGCATATCGCCAGCTCGCTCTGGCCTGCGATTACCCCTTGCACCTCGGCGTCACCGAGGCCGGGCCGACCTTCCAGGGCACGGTCAAGTCGGCCGTGGCCTTTGGCGCGCTGCTCGCCGAGGGCATCGGCGACACGATCCGGGTCTCGCTGTCCGCCCCGCCGGTCGAGGAGGTCAAGGTCGGCATCTCGATCCTGGAGAGCCTGGGCATGCGCCAGCGCCG
>JASHTQ010000272.1 GCA_030040475.1 Streptosporangiaceae bacterium | reverse complement strand
GCGTCGGGCGCGATGTCGCACACGTTCTGGTCGCTGCGCGAACTGCGCGCGCACGAGGCCAGCGACCCGGCGCACATCAGGACCGCGGCGGCGCGCGCGGCGGACTTCGAGCGGATCGGCTGGCTGGCGGCCGGCGACCACGCGCGGGTGATCGAGGGCATGCCGGAGTTCCTGAAGTACCGGCCTGAGGCCAGGTTCGGGCCCTACCTGATGATGATCGCCGCGCTCGGCGAGGGCGCGGTGACCGCGCCCGCGCGGGCCTACAGCGAGTACGAGAACTCGGTCGGCACCGGGCAGATCCACCTGTGGTTCGACCGCCCGGCCTCCGGCTGGACCGGGGGCGCGTCGTGACCGAGTACCGGCGGATCCTGCTGGACGGCGCGTGCGTCCCGGTGACCCGCGACGGAGACTGGCTGGTGGCCGGGGACGGCCGCCGGGTATCCGCGGCTAGCGCGGTGCACCTGCCGCCGGTCGTGCCGACCAAGATCGTGGCGGTGCACCTGAACCACCGCAGCCGGGTGCAAGAGTTCGGCGCCCGGCTGCCCGCCGCGCCGACCTATTTCCAGAAGCCCACCTCCGCGCTGGTCGGCCACGGCGGCGCGGTGGTCAGGCCGGACGGTTGTGAGTACCTGAACTACGAGGGCGAGGTCGCGATCGTGATCGGGCGCGCCTGCCGCGGGGTGCCGCCTTCTGAAGTCGCCGACTACATCGCCGGGTACACGGTCGCGAACGACTTCGGGCTGCACGACTTCCGCGACACCGACGCCGGCTCGATGCTGCGGGTCAAGGGCTCGGACACGATGGCGCCGCTCGGCCCCGGGCTGGTCACCGGCTGGGACTTCGGAGGCAAGCGGCTGCGCACCTACGTCAACGGCGCCGTCGTGCAGGACGGGTCGACGGACGAGATGCAGTGGGACATGCACTACCTGGTTGCCGACATCGCCCGCACGATCACGCTGCTGCCCGGCGACGTGCTGCTGTCAGGCACGCCGGCCAACTCCCGGCCGGTGCAGCCGGGAGACGTCGTCGAGGTCGAGGTCGAGGGCCTCGGCAGGCTGACCAACCACGTGGTCGCCGGGCCGCTGCCGGTCGCGGCGGAATGGGGCGCCCAGCCCACGGCGAGCGAGGAGGTCGTCTCGACCGCGCTGGGCGGCGACTGGGAGTTCCGCGGCATCCGGCCCCCGGCCAGGTCCTGACCCAGGGTCCCGTCCGGTGCGCCGCACCCTTACCATCGTCCCATGCCCCGCCGCCTCGCCCTCGGCAACGCCCAGGACCTCGTCCAGGCCGAGCGCGACATCCGCGGACGCATCGGCGACCAGCCCCTCGACTTCGCGGCGATGGCCGCGGTGTCCAACATCTACCGCGCGGCCAACGCGATCAGGCACCACATGGAGCAGCAGGTGCTCGCGGAGGAGGACCTGTCCTGGGCCGCGTTCACGGTGCTGTTCGTGCTGTGGATCTGGGGCAACCAGCAGACCAGGCACCTCGCCGCCGAGGCCGGGGTCACCAAGGGCACGCTGACCGGCGTGCTGAAGACGCTGGAAAAGCGCGGCCTGGCCCGCCGGCACGCGCACGACTCCGACGGCCGGCTGGTGCTCGTCTCCCTCGAGCCGCCCGGCCGCGCCGTCATCGAGCGCCTGTTCCCCGCGTTCAACATGGGCGAGGCCCAGGTCAGCGCCAGCCTCACCGAACGAGAGAAGAACCAGCTTGCGTCCCTGCTCCGCAAGATCATCCGCACCGTCGAGGAAGGCTAGAGCGCGTGCGTATCGGCCTCGGCGACGTGTCCCTGTGGTTCGACGTGTCCGGGCCGTCGGCCGTCCCCAGGGGCGACACGACGGTGGAACGCCCGGTCCTGGTGGCCGTGCACGGCGGTCCCGGCCTGGACCACATGACGGTGAAGTCGTTTCTGGGGCCGCTGGCCGACGATTTCCAGGTGCTGTACTTCGACCTGTCGTGCTCGGCAGCAGCTTCGGCGGGGACGTCGCCCTCACCTACGCGGGGCTGTTCCCCGATCACCCCGGCGGGGTCATCCTGGCCAACACCAACGGTGGCCGCCGGGACGAGCGGCGCGTCATCGAGGCATTGGGCCGCGTCGGCGGCCCCGAGGCGGCCGAGGTCATCCAGCGCTGCTTCACCGACACCAGCGCAGAGGCGGCGGCCGAGTTCCTCCGCGTCTGCTACCCGCTGTACAGCGGCACGCCCGGCTGGCTCGAGGAATCCCGCCAGCTTCCCGGCCGTGCGCTCCTTCGTCTCCGAGGTCACCTCGGGTACGCCGGGCGGTGGCCGGTGACCCGTTTTCTGTACCTGGTGCGGCACGGCCAGGCGGACCCGCATGACGGCCCGCTCAGCGAGGCGGGGAAGGAGCAGGCGCGGCTGACCGGGCAGCGGCTGAGCGAGGTGCCGTTCTCGGCCGTCTATCACGGGCCGCTGCCCCGGGCCGCCCAGACGGCGAGCGTGATCGCCGCGTGCCTGCCCGGCGTCCCGGTCTCGGCCTGTGACCTGGCGGGGGATTACCTGCCCTCCGACCCTGACCCGGCAGGGCTGCCGTCCCGCTTCGCGAGCTTTCTCGCCGGGTTCACCGCCGCCGAGCGCACCGAGGGACCAGCGCGGGCCGCTGCCGCGCTGCAGCGCTTCGCCAGATCCGGCGACCAGCCGGGCGACACGTACGAGCTGGTCGTGACCCACAACTTCCTCATCGGCTGGCTCGTCAGCCAGGCGCTGGACGCGCCGCGGTGGCGCTGGCTCGGGCTGAACCAGATGAACTGCGCGGTGACGATCATCGCGTACCCGGCCGGGCTGCCCGCCAGCCTGATCGTCTTCGATGACGCCGGGCATCTTCCGCCGGCGCTGCGCTGGACGGGATTCCCGGCCGCGGTAAGGCCCGCCGGCAGCTGACCCGCTCTTGCGGGCCAGGGTGCCCGGCGACCGGTTCTTGCGGCTCCTGCGCAGGGCCGGCATGCTGGTGTAAAGGTGCAAAGCACCGGCAGCTCTCGTCACCCCGGAGTGGACCCGTGGCCAATGACCGGCATGCCAGCCAGGGAGAGGAACCACAGCGCGTCCTCGGCCTGCCTATCTCGGCCCCGGGGCCGCATTCCAGATCGCATGAGCCACAGCGGGTGCTGGGCTTCCCTATTGGGCAGATGGGACCTACATCCGCCGACATCGAGTGGTTCAAGTCATGGGTACATCCCATCCGGGCGTACCGGCGGTGGGTGCGCCGCCGCCGACTGGGTCCTTACGACGACGAACGGTAGTACAGCGGG
>JASHTQ010000271.1 GCA_030040475.1 Streptosporangiaceae bacterium | reverse complement strand
GGACCGCGTCGTGGTCCTCGCCGGCGAAGGCGACCCGGACCAGGCCCTGCTCGGTGGCGGCCAGCAGCAGCGGGCCGACCGGGCTGTCCACCGTCCGGTAGGCGACGTCGAGGAGGCCGCTGGAGTCGGCGGCGGCGGCGAGCCGCTCGCGCAGCACGGCGAGGTGGTCGGGGGTGTCGGGGAAGGCTCGCGCCAGTTCGGCGTCGATGTTCATTGGTGTGTTCCTTGCCTTGCGGTTTTCCGGAGGCTGGCGATGCCGTCGGCGGCGGCGCGGCGGGCGGCGTCGGTGCTGCCGCCCAGGATCGCCGCGATCTCCGCGTACGGCAGCCCGGCCAGGTAGTGGTAGGCGACGGCCAGTTTCTGCTTGGCCGGCAGCCCGGCGAGCGCCTCGGCTATGTCGCTGGCGGCGTCGGGTTCGTCCTGGGTAGCCCGCTCCGGCGGGTCGGCGACCGGGACCGCGCGGCGGGCGGCCGCGCGGGTGACGTCGATGGCCTTGCGGTGCGCGATCGTCACCAGCCAGGCCTCCACGTTGGCGTCGGCCGGGAGGCCGGGGTAGGCCTTCATCGCGGACAGGAACGTCTCCGACCAGGCGTCGCCGGCGTCGGCGGGACCGAGGACGGCGCGGCAGACCCGCAGCACGGTTCCGCCGTGCGCGGTGACGACCGCCTCGAATGGCTGCTTGCCTGTCATGCTCCGTAGACGCCCGCGGGCGGGATTTCGTGAGATGGCGCCGCGGGTCAGATGTCCTCGCGGACGAGATGACCGCGGCCGCGGGTGACCGTGCGCAGGTCCTCGGCGAGGCGCTCGAACGCGGGCAGCGCGGCGACGAGGGCGGCCTCCTGATCGGCGGGCATGCCCGCCAGGCACTCGGAGATGATCGCGGTGCGCTGCGCGGTGATCCTGTCGTACCTGCGCTGGCCCTCCGGGGTGACCTCGACCCGCGCCGCGCGGAAGTCCTCCGGATCGCGCAGCCTGCGGATCAGGTCCATGGAGTCGAGCTTGCCCACCACCCGGGACAGCATGGTGGGGTTGAGGCCTTCGATCTCGGTGAGTTCGGCAAGGCTCAGCGGGCCGCGCATCGCGGTGACGCCGAGCACGGACGCCTGGGTCGGGGTGAGCCCCTCGCCGGTGGATGCAGCCTGCAGCTGGCGGGCGAGCCGCAGCACGACGCGCCTGAGCCGGATTACCGTGTCCTGGTCCATGGCTGTCGACGACCCTCCACGCCGGGGCAGATCTTGCACGGTAATCTTTGCAGCCCCGGTTCGTCCAGAGGTAATCGGAGCCGACGTGCCTGACGGCGAGTTGTACGAGGTCCACGCGGTTCGCTACGGCCGGAGGGACGCTCGCAAGAGCGAGGTCTACCTGAACCGGTACAGGAGGGTCAACAGATGCGGATAACCAGGTCGCGGGCCGGGCAGGTCCCTTCGGAACGGCGGACGGCGACGTTCAGCGGTGACGTGTGGATCGACGGCGTGCTGCAGGTCGCCGGCGGGGCGGCGGGGGCCTCGGTGGCCGTCAACAACGTGTTCTTCGCTCCCGGGTCTCGGACCTACTGGCATTCCCATGAGCACGGGCAGGTGATCCAGGTGACGAGCGGCGCCGGGCTGATCTGCGCCCGGGGCGAGCAGGCCCAGGCGATCAGCGCCGGCGACACGGTGTGGACCGAGCCCGGGGTGCCGCACTGGCACGGCGGCGGACCGCAGACGCTCATGCTGCACGTCGCGACGTCGCTGGGCACCACGACCTGGCTCGGGCCGGTCGATGACGCCGAGTACGCGGCGCACGGTGACGCTCGGGCCGGTGGCTGACGATCTGGCTGCTCGCCGTCGGGGGTTCGTCGTCAGGGGTTCGCCGTCGGGGGTTCGCCGTCAGGGGTTCGTCGCGATGATCACGTCCGAGGCCTTGATGACCGCGACGACCTCGCTGCCCTCGGCAAGGCCGAGCTCCTTGACGGCCTCCACGGTGATCGAGGCCACCAGGCGGTCGCCGCACGCGTCCAGTTCGACGTTCGCGATGGCTTCCCCGCTGTGGATCCTGGTGACCCGGGCAGGTATCTGGTTACGGGCGCTCAGCGGCATTTCTGACTCTCCTCGTCACGACGATGCGTGCTGCCTACGCTATCCCCGCGCGGGAGCCGGCCTTGTCGTCCCTGACGACAACCTCCCTGGCGGCGTAGGCGGCGACCCTGGCGTCATGGGTCACGATGATCACCGTGGTGCCGGGGTCGGGCCGAACGACTTGGCGATGCCGCATGCCTCGGCGATCGCGGCTGCGGTCACCCCTTCACCTCCCTGGCCAGGATGTCCAGCCGGGCGGCGGTGTGGTCGATCCAGCGCAGGTCCGCCTCCAGGTGGTACAGGCCGTGGTCGGCGAGCAGCGTGTCGACGAGGCTGTCCTGCTGCTTGAGCTCGGTGAGCTCGCGCATGCGCTGCAAGTGAGCCGCCCGCTGGAGATCCAGGTAGCGGTCGGCCGGGCGGCCGAGCATCAGGGCCAGCACTACCTTCGTGAACAGCACCGTCTGCAGGTGCGGCTCGGGCGCGGCAGGCTCGGACAGCCAGTGCTCGACGTCCCTGATGCCGCCGTCGGTGATGACGTAGCGCTTGCGATCCGGGCCCTCACCGGGCTCGGCCGGCCCCGCGATCGCCTTGCCATCCCGGGCCAGCCGGGACAGGGTCGCGTAGACCTGGCCGTAGGGCAGTGGCTTGCCCCGGCCGAAGTAGGTGTCGTAATCCCGCTTCAGGTCGTAGCCGTGGCTCGGCTCCCGCTCCAGCAGGCCCAGCAATGTCAGCGGAACGCTCATCACCCCAGAATACATCGAGCGTATACTCGTGGCTACTACGGGGTCACGCGCCGGCTCGCCTTCGCGGGACACGCACCACCGCCCGTTCGGAATAAAAATGAGAAAACCCCGTACGAACGTGTCTTCATGAATCTTCGGGGATCGGGAGCCAGTAGCAGCGGTCATGGCCATGGTCGGTGAAGCCGGCGCGGAGCAGGATCGGGGCGGAGGTGGCGGCGCGGCCCTTGACCAGGGCCAGGTCCGCACCGTGCCGGCGGGCTAGGCGGAGGCGTTCGGCCAGGACGGCGCGGTAGGCGCCGCGGTGGCGGAAGGGCGGGAGGGTGACCGCGCCCCAGAGCTGGGCCACGTCGCCGGCCAGCGTGCAGCCGCCGGTTGAGGCGTGCCAGCCATCGACGAACGCGACCACGCGGAAATCGGACCATTGCTCCAGGCCGATCAGGGCCTCGTCGAGCTGGCGGGCGAATTCGGCCTGATCGGGTTCGGGGCGCTCCCAGCCCTGGACGGTGACGTCCGAGGCGGCGCGGAAGGTGCGCTCGTCGCGGACCAGTTCGATGGTCACGCCGACGGGCGGCGGGAAAGGTAGGGTTGACCACCCAGTCCGGGTACCTGATGAACCGGCAGTCATCGGTGCGGATCTCGATGGAGCCCTCCGGGCACCACTCCATCGCGGCGGCCGCGGCCAGTACCCGCTCGGTGGTCCATGGGCTCAACGGCTGACCTCCTTGGGTGCGTGGACGACGGCGCTGAGGGCAGCCGCGGCCGCGGTCACGGCGGCGAGGCCGAGGGCGAGGATGGGCTCGCCGGAGGAGAGACCGGCGAGGGCGGCGCCTCCGGCGGCCCCGCCGTTCATGATCGAGTTGAGCCAGGCCTGGGTCTCGGTGCCGCTGCCGGAGGGCGCCGCGCCCGCCGCCATGCCGAACAGCGTTGCCAGGGTAGGGCCGAGGCAGAGGCCGGCCAGCGGGGCGGCCACGGCGAGCAGCGGCGGGTAAAGCCCGGCCGCGGTCAGGACGGCCAGGCCAAGGGCATAGCCGGCCAGCAGCCGGGGCAAGCCGAGCAGCCGGCCGTACCGTGACGTGGCGGCGAACGTGCGCGCGCCGAGCAGCAGGCTGCCGAGGATGCTGCCGACCGAGACCTCGGCGAGCACCGGGCCGGACGCCCACAGGGCATGGTGGTGGCGGACGTAGGCGGTGAGCGCGACCTCGGTGGCGCTCAGGGCGGCGTTGGCAAGCGCCGCGGTGACGAGAAGCCTGCGCAGGGCGGGAGAGCGCAGCGGGACGGGAGAGCGCAGCCGGACGGGAGAGCGCAGCGGGACGGGAGAGCTCGGCCGGGTGCGCGCGCGATGGGTTTGCGGGCGGGCGGCGGGGCGGTGGGTGCCGATGATCAGGACTGCGGCGGCGGTGAGGGCTAGCAGGACGGTTACCGCGGCGGCGGGGGCTAGGCCGGTTGCCAGGGCGCTGGCCAGAACCGGGCCGATGATGTAGGAGAGGTCGAAGATGGCGGCGTCCAGGGCGAAGGCGGTCTGCCTGAGGGTGTCGGCCGCGTAGGTGGACCACAGGCTGCGCATCCCCGGGCTCAGCGGGGGGCTTAGCAGGCCGGCCGCCGGCGCGGCGGCGATGAGCGCTGCGGCGGGGGCACGGGCAAGGGCGGCGGCCAGCAGCGTAAGCAGGGCCAGCGCGTAGCCCGCACCGCAGATCGCGGCGGTCGGGACCAGGCCGTGGCGGTCGGCCAGGCGGCCTCGCAGCGGGGCCGTCAGGGCCTGGCCCAGCGTGTACGCCGCCACCACCAGGCCGGCCACGGTCATCGAGGCGTGCTGGGCCGCAACAAGCAGCAGGGTGATGGTGACCATGCCCTGCGGGAGGCGAGCGCAGACGTCGGCCACGGCGAGCCCGCGCAGCACGGGCTGGCCGAACAGCGTCAGGTAAGGACCCCGCGGGTTGGCCTCCGCCTGCCTCCCGACACTCCGATCAGCGATCATTCGCCGCACGCTAGGCAAATGTAACACCGTCGGAACGTATCCTGGATGGCGAAACGTTACTACCCTTATACGGAGAGTAACGATCCGCGATTTTCGGGGGGATGATGGCCGGATCGCAACCAGGGCTGCAGGGCGGCGAGCAGCAGCGCGAGCTGAAGCTCATCTGCATGAACAACCTCCTGGCCGCTACCGACTTCCGCATCTATTTCAAGGACCTGCTCAGCCGGTTCGTCCTCGTCAACAGCGGCTTTATCGCCGCGTACGCTCCCGGGCGGACGGCGGAGGAGCTGATCGGGAAGACGGACTTCGACGTGTTCAGTTACTCGCACGCCTATGCGGCCCGAATTGACGAGCAGGAGATCATGCGCACCGGTCAGCCGCTTGTCGGGAAGGTTGAGCGGGAGACGTATAAGGACCGGGCGGATGCCTGGGTGATGACCACCAAGCTGCCGCTGCGGGACGAGCGCGGGCGGGTCATGGGGACGTTCGGTATATCGCGTGACATCACCGCGCAGATGACGCCGGGGGCGTCTCAGCCCTAGGCCCGTCGCGGGTCTTTTGGTCACGCGATGGTTTCGGCCCGGGCGCGCCACCGCCGTTGGCGATTAGGGTGTGCTTACATGCGTATGGACTTTCGTTCCAGGGTCCTGCTGGTGGGCGCGGTAGGGCTGGCGGTGGCGGGCGGGATCGCCCTTCCGGCCTCCGCCAGCACGGCGTACCTGCGCACCGCCACGCCGACGGCGGCGGCCAGGCCGCTGGCGGGACCGTCCGGAATCAAGGTGAAGGGCGCCGCGCTGGCGAACGCGGCGACCGGCAAGGTCCTGTGGAGCCTGGACCTTAACACCGAACGGCCGATCGGCAGCATCGTGAAGGTCATGACGGCGCTGGTGGTGATCCAGGAGGGCGACCTGGGGCGGGAGATCACCGTACCGAAGTCGGTCATCGCGTATCTCAAGAGCCAGGACCAGCCGAGCGTCGCCGGGCTGATCGTCGGCGACCGGCTGACCGCGCGCGAACTGCTCGAGGCGCTGATGCTGCCCTCGGGCTGCGACGCCGCCTACACGCTCGCGCTTGCCTACGGTCCCGGCATCACCACGTTCATCGGCAAGATGAACGCGGAGGCCCAGAAGCTCGGCCTGACCCAGACGTACTTCTCGAACTTCGACGGAATGCCCTGGCCGACCGAGCACTCCACCTGGTCCACCCCGGCGAACCTGATCACGCTGGGGCGTTACGCGATGAAATACCAGGTGTTCCGCACCATCGTCGGGCAGGAGTGGTACTCGCTTCCGGCCGGCGACGGACATCACGCCTACCTCTGGCAGAACACCAACCCGCTGATCGGGACCTACGACGGCGCGACCGGCATCAAGACCGGCGACACCAAGGCGGCGGGCAACTGCCTGCTGTTCGAGGCAACCAGGAACGGGCTGACGCTGATAGGCGTGACGCTCGGCACCCCCGGTGACGACATCAGCGTCACGGGACCGGTCGCTACCAAGGTGCTGAACTGGGGTTTCACCTGGTTTTAGCCGGGTTCCGCGGGCCGGCCTATAGTCGGGTCATGGGCCGGGCACGCATCGTACTGGCTGTTGTTGTGGCGCTGGTGGTCACCGCGTGCTCCGGGTCCGCCGCGCACTCCACGGCCGTGCCCGCAAGCTACTACCTGGCGGTGGGCGATTCGCTGTCGCAGGGCGTCCAGCCGAACGCGGCGGGCACCAGCATCGAGACGACGCAGGGCTACGCCAACCAGGTCTACGCCGCCCTGCTGCCGGGCCATCCGGGGCTGCGGCTGGTCAAGCTCGGCTGCCCGGGCGAGACGACGAGCACGATGATCCACGGCGGGATCTGCCGCTACCGCGGCGGTTCCCAGCTCGCGGCGGCTGTCGCGTTCCTGCGCGCGCATCGCGGCCACACGTTCCTCGTCACCATCGACATCGGCGCCAACGATCCGGAAGACTGCGGCGGCAAGTCGGGCCTGAGCCAGATCGCCGACTGCTACGTGACAGACATCCCCGGCGCGGTCAGCAACCTGGGCACGATCATGTCTGGCTTGCGCGCGGCGGCCGGACAGGACGTCCGCATCGTCGGGATGAGCTACTACCTGCCGGCGCTGGCCGAATGGCGCGACGGCTTCGGCGGTGAGGAGATCGCCCGGCTCGTCGCGCGGCTGGCGACCAGCTACAACGGCCTGCTCGACCACGTCTACGGCCAGTACGGCGCGCCGGTGGCGAACGTGTTCGGCGCGTTCGACACCTCGAACTTCGGCGATCCTACGGCCGTGCCCGGGTTCGGCACGCTGCCGCGAAACGTCGCGCTCATCTGCCGGTGGACCTGGGAGTGCACGGCGCCGCCGCGCGGCCCCAACCAGCACGCGAACCGGGCCGGGTACGCGGTCATCGCCCGCGCGTTCCTCGGCGCGGCCGGGCTCAGCTGAGGGACTCCATCGTGATCACCGGGCCCGGCTCGGGCTGCGGCCGGGACGGTGAGCGCGCGGGCCAGGTACCCGCGCACAGCAGGACCAGTCCCAGCCCGGCGACGATCGGCGACCAGAATCCCCAGGGGTTGCGCCAGGAGGCCTGCGCGACCCACGTCATCGTGACGGCGGCCGCGCCGGTGGTGAGCAGGCGCGGCCAGTTCCTCGAGCCGGGGATCACCGCCACCGCGAGCGTCGGCCAGACGTAGTACGAGACCATCACGGACTCGAACACGCAGCGCAGTGCGAGCGCCGCCGCGGTCCACCACAGCACCGCGGTGAGTTCCTCGCGGGTCCACTCCGCGGTCAGCGCGGTTCCGCGGCCTCGGCGGCCTCCGCGGTCTCCGCGGCCGGAGCGCCAGCGGACGGCGACGAACACCGCGCACAGGCAGGCGACCACGATGGCGAGCGTCCTGGCGGGCCCGGCGGCGACCGTCCCGTTGCCCAGGCGAGGGGCGAGGAACAGCCACGGGGTCGGATGGTCGACCTGGGGCCAGTTGGGTTGCTTCGTCACCGCGGTGAACGTGGCGTGCCAGTTCGCCGCGGCCGCCGCGCCGAGGAGGACCACGGCGGGAGCGGCCGCCCTGGCCAGGAACCCGACGATTCGTTTGGGCTCGAGCACGGCGATGAGCAGCGGCAGCGCGAGCAGGACCAGCGGCTGCACGGCCACCGCAGCGCCGACGAGCCACGCGGCTGCCGAGGTTTTTGACCGTGACTGGGCGAGAACGCCGTACAGCAGCAGCCCGGTGGCCACCGCGTCTTCCGGGTGACCCCAGCGCAGCGTGGGGTTCCACAGCACGGTGGCGCTCGCGGCGGCGAGCAGGAAGCGCTTGGGCAGGGAAAGGCCGAGGCGCTCGGCCAGCGCATCGGCGGCGAACAGGGCCACGGAGGAGATCGCGACCGTGTAGGGCCCGATAAGCAGCCACTCGGCGGGATGAGGGGGCTGGCGGCCCGCCTGCAGCGGGAGGCCGGCCGCGTCCAGCAGCGCGGCGAGGGGGGTGAGGATCAGCGCGGCACCGGGGAAGCTGACCAGGTTGGTGGGCGGGGTGTACAGGCCGCTCAGGTGCAGGTGCAGCAGCCGCTGCGCCGCGGTCAGCGTCGCCCACAGGTCATCGGGCAGCGCCCAGTCCGACTTCCCGTAGTAGCGGGGTCCCCAGATCGTGCCCGCCATGCCGAAGATGATCAGGCCGACCGTGCCGAGGATCGGAAACAGCCGCCTGGTGGGCCACGAGATGGTCATCGGGCCTGGTCTGCTGGGAGTGTCGCTGCCACTGTGCATCGCCCACAACGTTAGCGACGATCGGCAAAAGGTACACCCGCGGGAACGGTCTCGAAGTCCGTCGCGATGCTCCTCGCGATGTCCCTCGCGCGGGGGACGGCGGGATCACCGGGTCGAGGGAGCGCGGCCAGGTCCGGCCAGCGACAATGGCTGGGTGACGATAAGGATCGTCGTCGCCGACGACCACAACGTGGTGCGCACCGGCTTCGCCGCGCTGCTCGGTACCCAGCCGGACTTCACGGTCGTCGGCACCGCCTGCGACGGGACAGAGGCGGTGCAGGTGTGCCGCGAGCTTTCCCCCGACGTGGTGCTGATGGACGTGAGGATGCCCGGCATGGACGGCATCGAGGCCACCCGGCTGCTGGCCGGGCCGGAGCCCGCGGGACACGAGGGACCCGAAGGGCACGCGGGACCGCGCATCCTCATCCTGACGACGTTCGATCTTGATCATTACGTCTACGACGCGCTGTGCGCTGGGGCCAGCGGCTTCCTGCTCAAGGACGTCACCGCGGAGCGACTCTTCGACGCCGTGCGGGTGGTCGCGGCCGGGGAGGCGCTGCTCGCTCCCGCCGTCACCCGCCGACTCATCAGCGAGTTCGCCCGGCTGCGCCCGAGGCCGGACGCCCTGCCCGCGGCCGCGCTCGCCTCCCTGACGCCGCGCGAGACCCAGGTCCTGCGGCTGGTCGCGGCCGGGCTGTCCAACCCGGAGATCGCCGCCCGCCTCGTGGTCACGGAAGAGACCGTGAAGACGCACGTCAGCCGCGTGCTGAGCAAGCTCGGGCTGCGCGACCGTACCCAGGCGGTGGTCACCGCCTACGAGACGGGACTGGTGATACCCGGCTCAAGGGAACCTGGATAGCCTCGCCTCATGACGAGTGAGCTGTTCGTCGAGGCCGACGGTGTTTCGCTGTACGTCGAGGACCACGACGAGGGAGGCGGCGAGGAGGACCCTGTCCTGCTGCTGCACGGATTCCCGGATTCGGCGCGGCTGTGGCGCAATCAGGTCCCCGCACTGGTGGCTGGCGGGTTCCGGGTCATCACGCCGGATCTGCGAGGTTTCGGCCGATCCGGGCGTCCGGAGGAGGTAGCCGACTACGCGCTGCTCCGCTCGGTCGCCGACGTGACCGCGATCCTCGACCAGCTTGGGGTCGACGCGGCGCATGTCGTCGGGCATGACTGGGGCGCGGCGGTGGCCTGGCTCACGGCCATGGTGCGCCCGGACCGGGTACGGACGCTGACCGCGATATCCGTGCCGCACCTGCGGTCCGCGCCGACGCTGCGGCAGTACGAGATGGCCTGGTACCAGCTGTTCTTCCAGTTCGCCGGCGTCGCCGAGGCGACCATCAAGCACGACGACTGGGCCTGGCTGCGGGCCTTCGCCCGGGGCGACGGCGATCAGGAGCAGTGGATCACTGACCTGTCCCGGCCAGGGGCGCTTACCGCGGCGCTGAACTGGTACCGGGCGAACCTGGCACCGCGGATGCCTGGCACGGCCCCGCAACTGCCGCCTGTCACCGTGCCGACCCTGGGCGTCTGGTCGACCGGCGACCACTATCTCGACGGCGAGCGGATGAGAAACTCGGCGGCCCTGGTCCGGGGGCCGTGGCGGTACGAGGAGATCCCCGACGCGAGCCACTGGGTGCCGCTGGACGCGCCGGACCGGCTGAACGAGCTCCTGCTCGACTGGCTGCGCTAGGGATCCGCATCCCGGCTATGTGATACTGACCGCCATGAGCCTCTTCCGACACGGCCATCACGGCGATCACGGTAGCGATGACATCGTGGCGCAGGTACTCCAGGGGGCCATGCGCGCTCCGAAGGCCACGCACGAGCCCGTGGCCATGCAGGATCCCGTGCCGGGCAGGGCGCTGGTGGTCGCCATCAACAGCTGGCTCGAGTGGCCGCGATCGGGTCTCGCGCAGGTCGAGTACATGTACAGCGGCCCGCTGACGGCGACGCTGGTCGTGGAGGCCGACGGCGGGCCGAAGACGACCGTCGAGCATTCCGAGCGGGTGGCCCAGGGAGATCCGGTCATCATCCCGCGGTGGCCCGGGCAGGGCGACGCGATCCCGGTGCTCGTCGACTGGGCAGATCCGAGCCGGCTGCAGATCCAGTGGGATCAGATGCCGACCACGCGGGACAAGATCGCGCGGATGGAACAGGCGCGGGCGCAGCAGCTCCTCGACGTGGCCTACAACCAGGGGCCTGAGCCTCGCCAGCCTTGAATTCAGGTGCCGGGTGTGGCCCTTAGGCGTGCCGTGCTGGTCAACGGGCTGCCCGGCGCGGGCAAGACGACCCTGGCCCGCGACCTGGCGCGCCAGCTTGGCCTGCCGCTGTTCAGCAAGGACGTGATCAAGGAGACTCACGCTGACGTGCTGGGCACGCAGCCCGACGGGTGGCCGCAGCGCCGCTGGAACACGGCCATCGGGGCCGCGGCCAGCGAGACGATGTGGGCGCTGCTTGCCGACGCCCCGGCCGGTGCCGTCCTTGAGTCGTGCTGGCCGGCCGGCGTCCGCGGCTTCGTCACCGCGGGCCTGATCCGGGCGGGCAATCCCGCGGCGGTGGAGATATGGTGCGACGTCCCGCTGGCTACCGCCCGGCGGCGCTTCGAGGCGCGCCATCCACGCCACCCGATCCACGGCGAGCCGCCTACCGACGACGAATGGGAGCGCTGGCGGCGCACCGCCCGGCCACTCGGGGTCGGCCCGACGCTGCACGTCGATACCACCGGGTCCGTCGACGCGGACGCCGTCATCGCCTGGATCGGGAGCCGAGATTGAAGTTCGATCTTCTGGGGCTCGAGGAGCCAGTACGGCGCGAGGTGCTGGCGGTGGCCGTCTGGCGGCGATTTGACCGTGGCGTCGTGCTCTTCCACGAGGGCGAAGCCGGCGGCTCGCTGCACGTGCTCATGCGCGGCCGGGTGGCGATCCGGGTGATGACGCCGGACGGCGACACCGCGACGCTGAACGTGATCGGGCCGGGCGCGGCGTTCGGCGAACTGTCGCTGCTCGACCCGGCGGCGCAGCGGACCGCCACGGTGCAGGCCATCGAGCCGGCCCAGACGCTGGTGCTGCAGCGGGCCGACTTCGAGCGATTGCGCCGGAGCTACCCGAGCGTCGACCGGCTGCTCGCGGAGTACCTCGCCGCGCAGGTGCGCCGACTCTCCGAACGCCTGACCGAGGCGCTGTGCTTCGAGGCGCGCATCCGGGTGCTGCGGCGGCTTCTGGATCTCGATGGCGTCTTCGACGGCGGCCCGGTGGCCGTGACGCAGGAGGAGATCGCCACGATGGCCGGCACGACGCGACCGACGGTGAACCGGGTCATGCAGGACCTGGCCGAAGCGGGCATCGTCGAGCTGGGAAGAGGACGGTTCACCGTGGCCGATTCGACCGCCCTGGCCCGCGCGGCCCGCTGAGGGCTTCGGTGTGCCCCGGTGTTCCGTGTTCGTTCACCAGCG
>JASHTQ010000270.1 GCA_030040475.1 Streptosporangiaceae bacterium | reverse complement strand
CCGCCGTTGACGGTCAGGATGTCGCCGTTCGGCGCGACGACGAGGCCGAGCGGGTTGCTCAGCGCCCGGCCGCGGGACACGGTCAAGCCGGTCCCGGCGCTTGTGTCGCGGAAGACCGCGTCCGGGATGGCGGCGATCTTGTTGGTGATCGTGTCCGCGATGTACAGCGTCTGGTTCGCGCCGAGGCCGGCCCCGGTGGGCCCGAGGACGAGCGCGGCGGAGTTCAGCGCCTCGGGGAAGCCGGACCCGATCGTGGCGCGGAACCAGATGTACGGCAGCCCGACGGCCGGGATCTTGACGACGAGCCGCAACACCGTGCCCCCGAAGACGGTGTGGCCGCCGCCCGCGACGGTCCCGTTCAGCACGTTGGTGACGAAGAGCACGGCCTGGTTACCCAGGTCGAGGGTGGCCATGTCCCACGGGCCGTTGATGCCGTCGCCCCAGAATGTCTCCCGCACGTGGCCCCACCGGTCGAGCACGATCAGGCAGCCAGGCCCGGAGATGTTCCCGCCCCTCGTGGGCAGCGAGCCGACGATCACCCAGCCGCTGCGCAGCGAGGTGAGCGCGGTGGTCAGGCCGACCCCGCCCGGGCAGCCGGGCAGGTTCGGATCGATCTTCGCGAACTGCGACACGTGGCCGCCTGGGGAGACCTGGACGATCGTGGTCCCGGTGCCCTGGACGTTCGCCTTGTCGTTGAAGTTGCTGACCAGCACGTCGCCGCGGCGCAGGAAACCGGTGCTGCGCGGCACGACCGCGACCCCGTACGGGTTGACGTCGCCGTTGCCGGGCACCGTCGACGCGACCGTGCTGACGTGGTGCAGCGGGCCGATGAAGGACCCGAAGCCCTGCGCGCTCGCGCTCCCCGCGGTGTCGGCCAGCAGGCCGGCCGTGGCGGTGACGACCGCGGCCAGTCCGGCCGCGTACCGTCTCGTGGCTTTCATTGCTATAGCGCTCCCTCCGATGGACCGTGTCCTATCCATAGGCACGTCGCCGGGAGCGGTTCGGTTCGCGGGCAGCCCGAAGACCAGTGCCGCGGCGCTCACGCAAGGGGACACGGCTCACCGGGCCCGCGGTCACTCAGGTCGGTCGTGACCGCGATCCGGCGATCTTCGCGTGACGGCCGCGTGCACTGGCCGTCACCCTGATCCACGGCCGCCCGCGCGGCGGGGCTCGACCCCCGCGCCCCACGTAAGGAATCGGTAATGCCCGCCCAGCGCGGATCGTCCACCGGGTCCGCCTCGTCCGGCGGGACCTGTATTCCCGGCGCGGTGCTGCTGAGGTCGAGCGCGGGGCGCAGGAACGGCGCGGCCTCGATGGCGTCGAGCAGCACGTGGCCCTGCACCCGGAGCAGGGTCGTGTCCGTCTGCGTGGTGACGGTGGCGTTCCGCGGCGCGTTGTCGAGCAGGCCGCGCTCGCCGAAGCTGCCGCCCGGGCCCAGGTGCACGACGGGCGCGCCGTCCCTGTGGACCAGGACGCGCCCGGCCACGATCGCGTAGAAGGAACGCGCCGGGGCGCCCTGCACGACGACGTCGACGCCCTGCGGCAGCCGGAGGAACCGGGAGGCCGCGGCGAGCTGCTCCAGGACGATCTGCGGCACTCCCGCCGTGACCGGAAGGCCCTCGAGGACCTTGACCCGCGACGCGAGCGCGCCGGCCTGCTGCGCGCTGAGCGCGTCCAGGCCGCGCAGGCCAAGACCGCAGGCCAGGGTGACCGCCACCGCGGCGGCGCCGAGGACGAGCAGGCTGGCCCGCACCGACGCGGACGTCACGAGGACCGGCGCCAGCACCGCGCCGGCCACGATCGCGGCCGCCGAGGCGGCGCCGAGGATCCCGATCACCCGGCCGAGCGCCTCCCGCGGCACGATCCGCGCCACCGCCGTCTGCGCGACCACCTGGCAGGACACCAGGCCCGCGTTCCCGATCACGGTCACCGCGAGCGCGATCGCCAGCACCCGGATCCCGGCGTAGGCCAGGCTGGTGGCGCAGGCCAGCGACCCGGCGGCGATGACGATCCCCGATACCCGCGTGCTCGCGGCCAGCCGGCCGTTGACCAGCGCGCTGGCCAGCCCGCCGACGCCCGCCGCCGTCAGCAGCACGCCGTAGCCGCCGCTGCCGAGCCCGAGCGACTGCCTGGCGTACACCACAAGCTGCACGGTCTGCGCCCCGTAGGTGAACTCGACCATGGCCACGACGACGATCAGCGACCACGCGAACGTCGTGCTGCGCACCGTCCGCAGCCCCCCGGCCAGCTGGCCGATCCCCGACCCCCGCCGCAGCGCCGGCGCCCGGTCGGCGCGGATCGCCGAGATCGCCGTCGCGGAGACCGCGAACGTGACGCCGTTCGCCACGAACGCGACCCACGCCGGGGCCACCGCGAGCAGCACCGCCCCGATCGCCGGGCCGATAACAACGCCGAGATCCTGGACCGTGTACAGCAGCGCGTTCGCCGCGCCGAGCCGGACCTCGCCGACCAGCCGCGGCAGCAGCGCCATCGCCGCCGGGCTCTCCGCGCACCCGGCCGCCGACACGAGCGTGGTCAGCGCGATGACCAGCACCACGGGTCCGCCGGCCGCGACCGTCGCGGCGATCCCGCCCATCAGTACCATCCGCACCAGGTCCCCGGCCAGCAACACCGCCCGCCGCGAGAACCGGTCGGCGACGGCCCCGCCGAACGGCCCGAGCGCCACCTTCACCAGCCCCCGGCACACCGTCGCCGCGCCCACCCACCCCGCCGAATGCGTCGCCTCGTACACGTACCCGAGCAGCGCCGCGTTGTACAGCCAGTTCCCGACCTGCGAGGCGGCGCTGGCCCCGATCAGCGCCCGCGCCGCCCGGACGGCGAGCACCTCCCGATACGACCGCAGCATCCGCTACCCGATCCGGCCAGCCCGGCAGCGCACCAGCCCGCCGCTCCGGCCAGCCCGCCAGCACTGCCCCCCGGCGGCCCGGCCAGCCCGCCAGCACTGCCCCCCGGCGGCCCGGCCAGCCCGCCAGCACTGCCCCCCGGCGATCTGGCAAAGCGGGCAGCGTACCGGCCCGCCGATCCGCCAACTTTGGCAGCGCAGCCGCCCGCCGATCCCGCGGCCAGCCAGGCAGCCAGCAACCCGGGCACGGAGCAACGCACGTCGGGTTAATGGCATCGCTGTCACATATCCGGGCGGACAGTAATCGACCATGGGCGACCAGCTCACGGACGGTGCCGATATCACCCAGATTGTAAGCAGCCCAGACACCGCCCGGCCATGCCACCGACGGGTGCCATTCACCAACTTGTGGTCAACGCCGGTCGACCAGACGAGAGATCAGCACCGAGCCCAGCATCCAGTTATCCCGGCCACCCCAGACCTACCGATAACCCCGCGAGAACCTCACACCACACCCAGTCGGCGAGCCCGGAGCCGCCGCGCCAAAAAAATCGGGGAAATTCCGGGCTTCGGGGAGGATCCGGTGCATCATAGTCCACCTTTTTCTCCCCAAAGCCCTAATCCTCCCCGGAAAATGGCGCCCAAACCGAACACAGCAGCGTTTCTGTTGCGCCTGTGATGAAATGCGTTTCCTGGGACGCGCACCACCGTTCGTTCGGCTAAAAATCAAGCGGGGTCGGTGGCTAGCCAGGCGTCGATGGCGGTCAGCAGGTCGGCGCGGAGCTCGGCAGGGGCGACCGAGGAGAGCACGGACATCCGGGCGAGCTCGGCGAGTTCCGGGTCGGTGAAGCCGTGCGCGTGCCTGGCGATCTCGTACTGGGCGGCCAGCCGGGGGCCGAACAGCAGCGGGTCGTCGGCGCCGAGCGCGACGGGGACCCCGGCCTCGACCAGGCGGCGCAGCGGGACCTCGGAGGCACCGGGCACGATGCCGAGCGCAACGTTGGAGGACGGGCAGACCTCGCAGGTGACGCCCTCGGCGACCAGCCGCTTGAGCACGGCCGGGTCCTCGACCGACCTGATGCCGTGGCCGATCCGGTCCGCGTGCAGGTAATCGAGGCAGGCCGCGACGCTGGCCGGGCCGGCGAGCTCGCCGCCGTGCGGGACGAGCAGCAGCCCGCCGCGCTCGGCGATGCGGAACGCGGCGGCGAAGTCGTGCGCGGGCCCGCGCCGCTCGTCGTCGGACAGGCCGAACCCGGTGACGCCGCGCCCCGCGTACTGCACCGCTAGCCGGGCGAGCGTCCTGGCCTCGAGCGGGTGCTTGGTCCGGTTCGCCGCGACGATGACGCCGATCCCGACGCCGGTCGCCGCCTGCGCCGCCGCCACCGCGTCGAGCACGAGCTCGAGCATCGCCGTGATGCCGCCGAACCTGGCCGCGAAGTACCCGGACGGGTCGACCTGGAGCTCCAGCCAGCGCGACCCCTCGGCCCCCTCGTCCTGCGCCACCTCGGTCAGCAGCCGCCGCACGTCGGCCTGCGTGCGCAGCACCGACCGCGCCATGTCGTACAGCCGCTGGAACCTGAACCAGCCGCGCTCGTCGGTGCCGCTCAGGTGCGGCGGCCACTCCTGCACTAGCGCGGGCGGCAGCCTGATGTGGTGCCGCCCGGCCAGCTCGACCAGCGTCGAGTGCCGCATCGCCCCGGTGAAATGCAGGTGCAGGTGGGCCTTCGGGAGGGCCGCCAGGGGTCGGGACACCCGCCTAGTGTGCCGTTGCTAACGGGCGTCCGTGAGCAGCTTTGCCATCCGCCTGATGCCTTCTTCGAGGTCGGCGTCGCCCAGGGCGCAGGAAAGCCGGAAATATCC
>JASHTQ010000269.1 GCA_030040475.1 Streptosporangiaceae bacterium | reverse complement strand
TTCGCCCGCGACTCAGGCCGCCACGCCCTGTGGGGCCTGGCCTTCGCCGCCTACTTCGGCCTGGTCGTCAGCGTCGGCAGGGACACCGCGGAACCGATGGCCGAGGCCTGCATGCTGGGCGGCCTGCTCGCCTACCGCCGCGCCGAGTCCTCGGCTCACTCCCCGCGCGCGATGTACGCGCTGACCACCGCGGCATTCGCCGTCGGCGCCGTCACCAGGGAGACCATCCTGTTCGCCCCCGCGGCCATCGCCGTCGTCCGGATCGTGGCGATCGTCCGCCGCCGGGCCAATCCCGGCCTCGCCGACCTGACCTGGGTCGTCCCCGCGGCCGTGTACGGCCTGCTGGAAATCGCCGTGCACTTCGTGGTCAAGGGCGAGTTCCCGCTGCTCGCGAACACCAGCAGGAACCTCACCGTGCCGTTCAAGGCCATGCTGCACGCGCTGCACGTCGAGATCGCGAACATCAACACCGCCCACCTGAGTCCGTACGACATCGCCCTGCTCGAGTACGCCACCCTCGGAATCTTCATCGCCGCCGGGCTGGCCGTGCTGTTCGTCACCACCGCACCGGTGCACGAGCGGCTGGCCTTCGTCTTCTTCGTCCTTCAGCTCGGCCTGCTGTCCGGCCAGATCTGGAACAGCACGTTCGGCGAGGGGCGCTCGCTGATCGAGCCCTACCTGATGGCGCTCGTCCTGCTGCTCGCCACGCCGCAGCGGTACCTGTCGCGGCGCTACCTGGGCCTGGTCGCCGCGTGCATCGTCCCCGCGCTGCTCGTGGTCGCCAGGCGGCGCATCCTGTACATGTGACCGGCCATATGTGACTGCTCAGCCGAGCCTGGCCAGCAGGTTGGCTTTCCACACCAGGATCGTGTACCCGTCGGCGTGATAGGCCCGCAGCGGCGCGCCGAAGGTGCGTATCGCGGCGGCCTGGATGCCGGGCAGCCCGGCAGGCCCGCCGGCCACCACGAAGTCGGCGTAGTGCCGCGCGGGATCGTAGTCCGCGTCGTCGGTCTCCCACTGATAGGGCACCAGCCGACCGTGGTCGTCCTGGGTCACCGCGCTGACAAGCACCCGCTGCCCGCTATCCAGCGTGGTGCTGTTGGCCTGCCAGTACCCGGCCAGGCCGTCGCCGAGCCGGTGCGCGGCCAGCCAGGCCGCCAGCGGCTGGTCGGCCGGGAGCGCGGACGGCTGCACCGCGCCGTAGCCGAGGCCGGCGAGGTATCCGGCGGCCAGGACCGCGAGCGCGGGCCGGAACCATCGCCTGGCGCGCACCGCCGCGAGCACCGGCTCGCCGAGCGTCCGCCCGGCAAGCACCGCGCCGAGCGGCAGCACCGCGGCCATCTCGCGCGCGCCAAGCAGCGTTCGCGCGTGCGTGCTGATCAGGTAGGCGCCGGCGGTGAGCGTGATCGCGACCGCGAAGACCGGCACGAGCAGGTCGGCGGAGCGGGCGAACCGGGCCACGGCGATGCCCAGGCCGCACGCCACCGCGATCGCTCCGGCCAGGTGGCACACGGCGAGGACGAACCCGGCCGGCGAACCCGGGGCGAAGACGTCGGCCCCGAACAGCTCGAGCAGGCCCTGGACGGTGATCCAGGCTCCGTGCGGCAGCTGGCCGAGATCGGTGGCGGTCCCCACGTGGCGCTCGCGGTACCCGCCGAGGGCGGCGATGATCCGGGGCGCGAACGAGCCGGCCGCCCCGGCCGCCGCTGCCGCCGCGGCAAGGGACGCCTCGTACCATCTCGGGCCGCAGCGTGCCCGGCCGGGAAGGGCCCGCACGGCGGACACGAGAACCAGCGGCACGATGCCGGTGAGAAGGATGACCGAGTCGGCCGCCATCGTCCAGGCGAACGCGAGGCCCGCCGCCACCACCACGGGCCAGCGCGCCCGGGCGCGGTCCAGCGCGAGCCAGATGGCGAGCAGCGGCACCGAGGTTCCGACGTGATCCGGCGCGTTCAGCAGGATCGGGGTGGCGCCGAGCTGCGGGGCCAGCATGATGCCGCCGGCGAGCAGCGCGCGTGCCAGCCCTGCGGCGCCCCGGGCGCTCCCGCTGGCGAGCACCGCCGCGAGCAGCACGAGCAGCGTATAGGTCATCGCCGCGGCCACGTTGACGACCCAGGTGCCCAGCCCGAGCACGGCCTCGATCAGCACGTACTGCGGCAGCTCGGTGGTGTAGAAGGAGACGTCCGACACCCACCAGTTGTGCAGCACGAGGTTCCCGTGCAGCATGGCCCACGCCTGCAGCACGTTCGAGGCCCCGTCCGAGGTGACGGGCACCGACCTGGACTGCCGCCAGTAGCAGAAGAAGCAGACCGCGACCGCCGCGGCGGTCAGGGCAAGCATGCGAGCCCGGCCGAACGCGGACCCGCGTGCGGTCGCAGGCGCCGGCGCGATCTCGGGCGCCGTTGCGCCGGCGCTCATGACGGGGGCGCGGCGATGGCGACGCCGTCTGCGTACACGAGCACGCGCGCGCCGGCCGGCACCTTCGGTGCGTAGAACCAGTACGTCATGCCCCCGGCCGCCTCCGCGGGCGTGCAGATGAACTGGCTGGTCACGATGAAGGTGTACCACGGGTTATCGATGCAGGCCCGGACACCGGTGCGTTCGGCCTGGACGAGAAAGCCGACGACCTCGGGCCAGGCCAGGTGGTCCAGGTGCAGCACGATCGGCCTGCTCGGCGCGCGGGCGGCCAGGGTCGCCACGGCGAGTGGCAGGGATTCGTCGATGTCGCCGGTGGCGGTCCGCGTCGCAGGGACCACGGCCAGCGTCGTGAACGCCGCCACGGCCGCCACGACCGCAACGACGGTGCCGAGCCGGAGGCTGAGCGCCTCCACCACGGCCAGCACGATGATCAGCACCATGACCAGCGGCGCGGACCAGTAGAAATAGCCGATGTACCTGGCCAGGTCGTCGATGCCGACCGCGGCGTAGAACAGGAAGGTCAGCGTCGAGACCACGTCGATGGCGAGCAGCGCGAGCAGGAACCCGCGCAGCGGCCCGCGGGTGAGCCGGAGCGTGGCCGCGAGCGCGAGCACGAGCAGCAGGACGGGTGCCAGCCACGCCAGACGGTACGGCCACCAGTACCACAGCGCGTAGCCCACCACCTGCGCGAAGCCGTTCTTGCCCGCCTGCGCGGAGTTGCCGTAGGAGATGTACTTGCCGAAGTCACCCGGCCAGTGCAGGACCAGGTTCACCACGATCGGCAGCAGGAAGACGGCGCTGATCACCGCGACGGGAACCCAGACGCCGCGCCTGGTCGCGAAGAAGGACCGCGCCGACGCGCGCAGCCTGTGCCGCCGCGGCCAGCCGAGCGCG
This sequence comes from Streptosporangiaceae bacterium, assembly GCA_030040475.1. The sequence goes on along the minus strand of JASHTQ010000269.1, from coordinate 9,911 downwards.
ATGAGCACCGCCAGCGTGAGCACCGGCACGAACAGCAGGAAGCACGCCTGGCCATGGACGAGGAACCAGCCCGAGAGGGCCAGGATCCACGCATCCGTCAGCCGCCCCGCCGCCACAGAGCCCGCCGCGATGAGGAAGGCCACGTACGTCGGCACGTACATGTAGGGCATCCAGTCGGAGTTGACGATCGACGGATGGGCGACGGCAAAGGCGACGATGACGGCGAAGCCGGCCGCGGCGCCGCCCAGCGAGCCGGTCCAGCCGTAGACGACGCCGACCGCAACCGCGAGGAAGACGCTGTTCAGCGCGAAGACCGCGAGGACGTGCGCGTTCCACGCGGTCGGCACCACGTGCAGCCAGTTCTGGAACAGGTACTCGCCGAAGGCCTGCACGTACAGGTAGGCGGGGCCGGGGTGGTTGAAGCCCTCCCGTGAGTAGTTGCCGACCAGCAGGGTGAAGTGCTTGGCCTGCGCGATCAGTATGGAATTGGCGGCCGAGTCGCCCTGCTCGTACAGCCTGGCGCTGAACAGGAACGAGTTGCGGGCGCAGAGCAGGACGAACAGCGAGACCGACGGGACCACCCAGACCCACCACGGCCGCCGGCCGGAGGTCACGTCAGCGGCCGCGGCCGGGGGGCTGGCCACCCTGGTCTGCGCGGTGGTCCTTGCGCTCAGATTGTTCCCGCCCTGATGGCCGCGTCGATCCATGGGATTACCTCGCCCAGCATCTCCTCCAGCGTGGTGGCGGCCTCGAAGCCGAGGATCTTCTTCGCCTTATCGGTGTCAGGGACCCGGCGCTGGACGTCGTATTCGAACGGTGCGTCGTGGACCAGCCGGAGCGGGACGCCGTCGCCCTTGACCTTGCGCCAGATCAGCTCGGCCAGCTGCCGCACGGTCGTGCCCTCCGCGGTGGACAGGTTGAAGTCCTCGTTCAGCGCGTCCGGGTGTTCCATCGCGGTGACCACGCCGACGGCCAGGTCGCCGCCGTAGGTGTAGTGCCGCACCTGGTCGCCCGAGCCGAGGATGTGCAGCGGGTCCTGCCCCTTGAGCACCTTCTGCACCAGATCGGGGACCACGTGGCTCATCGCGAGCTCGACGTTCCCGGACAGGATCTCCCGGTCGCCGAGGGCGCGGCTCTCGCCGATGCCCACGCAGTTGAACGGGCGGACCAGCGTGTACGGGAGCCTGTACTGCTCCCAGGCCGCCCGGGCGAAGTACTCCACGGCCAGCTTCTGGAACCCGTAGGACGACGAGGGCGGCGGGATCTCCCGCTGCTGCCCCTCGTAGGACGGCCACTCGTCGGCGCTCTCGAAGACCATGGAGGACGACAGGTAGGTGACCTTGCGCAGCCTGCCGTCGCGGTGGGCGGCGATCGCCGCGTCGCAGGATGCCGCCATGATCCGCTCGTTCGTGGCCAGCAGGTCGTAGGCGTAGGCGTGGAAGTAGGAGATCCCGCCGATCATCGCGGCGCCCGCGATGAAGTGATCGCAGTCGGCCAGCAGTTCGGTCATCAGGCCGACGTCCCTGGCATCGCCCTCGACGAGCCGGTACCGCGGGTTCTCGTCGTAGGACTTCCTGATCTTCCCGTACTTGGTGAAGTTGTCGAGGCCGACCACCGTGTAGCCGCGCTTCAGCAGTTCCTCTACCACGTACCCGCCGATGAAGCCGGCCGATCCGCTGACCAGAACTCGCTGCATCAGGCCCTCCTAGCGATGCTCCTGTCTGTCCGGCTGACGGATGGCTCCGCGGTGGCGGATCTGCTCGGCGGTCAGCCGGGGTCCGAACGCGAACAGATACCAGCGGACGTAGCTGGGCACCCACTTCGCCACCTTGAAGTTCGACATCCCTGCCTGGCGGTCCAGCCAGATCGTCGGTATTTCCGCCACCGGCAGGCGCAGCCGCTTGGCTTTAGCGGTCAGCTCGATGCCGATCTCGAACCCGTCGCGCGAGTCGATGCCGACCTGCCTGACGAACTCGACCGAATAGGCCTTGAAGGAGTTGGTGGCGTCCCTGGTGCCGACGTGCGCCAGGATCCACAGCGACCGGCCCGCCAGCCGGGACAGCGTGCCCTTGACCACCGGGCCGCCGACCTGCTGCCCGCCGGGCATGAAGCGGGATGCGGCCGCCACCGCCACACCGCGCTCGACCAGCTTGACGAGTTCGTCGATCTGCCTGGCGTCGTCACAGCCGTCCGCCATGGTCACCACCGCCACCGGGGCGGCCGCGGCGTCGATGCCGAACCTGATCGCGTTGGCGGGTCCCCGGCCGTAGGTGTTGATCAGGCACTTCAGCCGAGGTTCCTGCTTTGAGTACTCCTCGGCCACGGGCGCGGTCGTGTCGTCGGGCGAGTCCACCACGACCAGCACCTCACACGGCAGGTGTACCGACTCGAAAAGCCGGTCGATCACCGTGAGCGCGTGCTCGCCCTCGTTGTAAGCCGGAACCACAACCGAGACACGAGGCCTCTCGGTCATACCTTGACACCGTCTCCCAGCACATCCCAGATGTCGGCGACCGGCTTTTCCGTCCGGAGCCCGCGGTACTCCGGGTGCGGTGCGCCCACCACGAGCAGATCCGACCGCGCGAGTACCTCATCGAGCGGCAGCAGGTCCGGGTCGACGGTCACGTACGGGTCGGTGCACAGGACCGCGTCGGCCTTGAATGCCAGGATCCGCTTGAGCTTGTAGGAAAGGCTCGACCTGATGTCGTCCGAGCCCGCCTTGAAGGCCATGCCCAGGATTCCCACCGTCATCGACGCCAGGTCGAACCGCTGCTCCAGGCGATGCACGACGTACAGCGGCAGGCCCTCGTTGACGGCCATCGCCGCGTGGCCCAGCGGGAAGTTGTTCTGGTTAAACGCCGCCAGCTGCATGGTGTCCTTGAACAGGCACGGCCCCGCGGCGAAGCCCGCGGCCGGCATGTCGGCGGCTCGCGGATAGTCCGCGGCCAGCCCGCGCCGGATCCGGTCGAAGTCCAGGCCCTGCTCGTTGGCCATCATGTAGAGCTGGTTGGCGGTGGCGAACTTGATGTACCGCCAGACGTTGGTGAACAGCTTGGCCAGCTCCGCCTCCTCGGGCGACAGCACGACCAGCTTGCCGGTCAGCCTGCCGAACAGCGCGGAAGCCCGCTCGACGCCCGCGGGCGTGCGCGCGGAGATGATCTGTGGCAGCTCGAAGAGCTCGGTCATCGCCTTGCCCTCGGCGATCCGCTCCGGGCAGAACGCGACCTCGATCTGCAGGCCGAGCCCGGCGATCATCTTCTCGACGAGCGCGGTCACCCCAGGGAAAACGGTGCTGCGCAGGATGAGGACCTGGCCGTCGCGAAGGTGCTCGGAGCACCCGCCAAGCGCCTTGGTGATCGCGACCTGGTTGGGGTTGAGGTGCTCGTCCACCGGCGTCCCGATGACCACCACCACGTTCTGCGCCGTGGCCACGATCGCCGGATCGGCCGAGGCCTCCAGCCGCCCGAGGCCGCGGACACGGCGCAGTACCTCGTCCGCGCCGGCCTCGGCGAACGGCATCCGGCCGTCGTTCACCGTGTCGACGGCGGCCTGGCTGACGTCATAGATGCCCACCGTGGCACCCCGGTCGGCGAAGGCGATCGCCAGCGGAAGGCCGACGTGCCCGCATCCCCCGATGACCACCACGTCTCTGTCGAACTGATCAGGCGAATTCGTCATGTGTACAACCTCCGGCTGTTCATGGCAGGCCTCCGGCCGGCTTCCCCCCATACACCCTCTGGCGCTTTACCTTACCGCCCCGCCTAGTCCGGTTAGGGCCTTGTGATCCCCATGTCGCCGTTCGCCCACCTGTCCGTCATATGCGCGTTAACAGGACGTTGGGTTGGCTTGCCGGGGCCCGTGCGGAGATCTTCGGCGAAGCGGCCTAGGGTAGGGTAGGCTCGCCGCGATCCACCGCATGGCGGCGTTTCTGGCCTGGGCCGCCGCCTCGATAAGGAAATGCGCATGCCCGGTCAGGATTACGCGGTGCCACGAATGCCATACTCTCATGCGGCCATGCAGGACGGCCCGGAACTCCTCCCGGCGGCCGGCATCGACGGCGCCGGGCCCGGTAACTGGCCCGGAAACAGGCAGGACGGGGTGCCAGGACAGGCCGGCGAGCCAGGCCGGCCTGATGGATCGCCCGCATCGAGGATCGACCGGCCCGCGCTGCCCGCCCTGATCGCGCTGCTGGCCGCGGTGGCCTTCGCGATTGCCCGCTGGCAGACCTGGGCCAAGGGCAGCATCGGCGCGTTCATCCTGGTCGGACGTCACTTCTCGGTCCCCTCGCAGCTGCCGCGTGGCATTCCCCTGCAGCCGACCTACGGTTACGACGGCCAGTTCTTCTACCGGCTGGCGCTCAACCCGCTGAACCTCAGCCACACCGCGTACGGCATTACCGTGGACCGGCCCTACCGGTTCATGCGGATCGGATACCCGGTCTTGACCTGGCTGGTCTCGGCGGGCCAGCACGACGTGGTGCCCGTCATGCTGGTCGCGGTCAACGCCGCCGCCATCGCCGCCATCGGGTACCTGGGCGGCATGTTCGCGCAGCAGGGCGGCAGGCACGCCGCCTGGGGACTGCTGCTGCCCGGCTACTACGGCCTGATCACCAGCCTGTCCCGCGACACCGCCGAGCCGCTCGCCGCCGCCTGCCTGCTCGGCGGGCTGCTGGCGCTGCGCGCCCGCCGGCCCGTGCTGGCCGCCCTGCTGCTCGGCTACGGCGTGCTGACCAGGGAGACGGTGATGGTCGGGGTCGCCGCCATCGCCATCGTGCGGGTCATCGGCATCGCCCGCCGACGGGTCCGTCCCGGCCGCGACGACCTGCCGTGGCTGGTCCCGACCGCGGCCTTCGTCGCCTGGCAGATCGTGGTGAAGGCGGTCACAGGCAGCCTGCCGATACTGTCCGATGGCGGCCGCAACGCCGGCACTCCGTTCATCGCGCCGCTCGAGGCGCTGAAGGCGAATCTCGGCCAGATCAACACCCGCCAGTTCGACCAGTACGACCTGTGGCTCCTGGAGATCGCCATCCTCGCCGCGTTCACGATCGCGGCGCTGATACATCTGCGGGCGACCAGCGTCCCGGTCTACGAGCGGCTCGCCTTCGTGCTATACCTCATCGAGATCTGCATCGTCACGCCGAACACCTGGGACAGCCTGGACGCCGACCTGCGGTCGTTCATCGAGGTATACCTGCTGGCCGCGGTCATCCTGCTGGGGACCGCCCGGCGATACCTCGGCGCCTGGGTGCTGCCCTCGCTGGCGGCATCCCTGGTGCCCGCGCTGATCGCGGTCACGCAGCGCCGACTGACGCTGTCGTGACGGACGGTTACCGTGGCAGCAGCTGAACGTCCCACCGGAACTTCTAAGTGATCTCCCACCATGCATTCAGCCAGCTTGCGGGCGTAGCAGAGTCGTTTTCTGTAGGCTTTTGGTCCGACAAGCCCGAAAAAGCGGCGGTGTGTCCGGGCCTGGCCCGCCCTTCGTCAGGGACGGACCTTGGCTATACAAGAATCTGGCGTCGACATGGAGCCCGGTGTGGCAGCCGAGCTTGACGCCGTACCTCAGGTGCTGGACCCCGGCCTCGACGTCGGCATCGAACGCGAGGTTGCGCCCGGACGCTGGCGGCGGCTGGCCGGCGCGGTCATCGCGCGGACCAACCGGCCCGCCGTCACGGGGCTGATCGTGCTGCTCGCGGCCACCGCGTTCGTGGTGGCCCGCTGGGACCTGTGGGCCAGGCGGAGCATCGACAGGTTCATCCTGATCGGGCAGTACTTCGCGAACCCGGCACAGCTGCCGTCGGGGATGCCGATTCGCCCGAAGTACGGCTACGACGGGCAGTTCTTCTACCGGCTCGCGATCAACCCGGTCAACCTCTCGCACACCGCCTACGGCATCACCATGGACCAGGCTTACCGGTTCATGCGCATCGGGTATCCGGTGATCACCTGGCTGGTCTCGTTCGGCCAGTCCGCCCTGGTGCCCTACATGCTCGTCGCGGTCAACATCGCCGCCCTGGGCGCCCTCGGCTACCTTGGCGCGCTGATCGCCAGGCAGAGCGGCCGGCATGCCGCCTACGGGCTCCTGCTGCCCGGGTACTTCGGCCTGGTCACCAGCCTGTCCCGGGACACCGCCGAGCCGGTCGCCGCCGCCTTCCTCGTCGCCGGGCTGCTCGCGCTGCGGGCCCGGCGTCCGATCGCGGCCTCCCTGCTGCTCGCCTTTGCCGCCCTGACCAGGGAAACCGCCATGGTGGCGGTTGCGGCCATCGCCATCGTACGGCTGACCGGCCTGCTGCGGCGCCGGAACCGGCTGGGGCGCGAGGATATCGCCTGGGCGCTGCCCGCCGTCGCCTTCGCCGGCTGGCAGGGCATCGTCTACGCCGTCACCGGAGCCGTGCCGCTGTTCGCGGATACCGGGCGGAATGCCGGCACGCCGCTCGTCGCGCCCTTCGTCGCCATCGGGCACAACCTCGGCAGGCTGGACCTCATCAGCTACAACGCGGCCGACGTCTGGCTGGCCGAACTGGCCGTCCTGCTGGTGTTCGCGGCCGCGGCGCTGCGTTCGATGCGCACCGGCATGGCGCCGATGCACGAGCGGCTGGCGCTGGTGTTGTTCCTCATCGAGATCTGCATCGTCACGCCGGACACCTGGAACAGCCTGAGCGCCGACCTGCGGTCATTCGTCGAGGTGTACCTGCTGGCGGTGATGCTGCTGCTCAGCCGGCCGCGCGGGCCGGTGCGCAGTCCCGGGACCTGGCTGGCGCGCGCGGCCACCGTGGGCCTGGTGCCGGTGCTCGGCGGCGTGATCTGGCTGCACCTGCAACTGGCCTAGGACTCGCCGCTAAGGTTCCGGCACCGGACGCCGCGCCTGGACGTAGATGGTGCCGCCGTTCCGCGTCGCCACCTCTACCACCGTCGCCGCCACGGCGAACGGCAGGGCGACGACCGCCGCGCCGAGAGCGTAGAGCCGCAGCGCCGGGCCCTGCGCGGCCTGACGCGCCTGGCTGCGGCGGATGGCGTCGTACAGGTCGGGATGCCCGGGCAGCTTGCCGACGATGCCGTGCACCCAGCCGAACACCACCTGCCCGCCGCGCAGGTAGCTGACCCGCTCGACGTGCAGTCCGAGGGACTCGATGGTGGACAGCAGGGCCGGCGGGCTCAGGTGGACGAGATGGCGGGGCAGGTCGAGGGCCAGCCAGCGATCGCCGAAGGCGCGGGCCTGCAGGCTGGTCGCGTTGGGCACCGCGACCACCAGCGTCCCGCCGGGCGCCAGCAGCCCGGCCGCGTGCCGCAGCGCCCGGCCCGGCCTGCGGAGGTGCTCGAGCGAATGCCAGAAGATGACCGCCGACCAGGTCTCGTCGACCTCCTCGACCTCGGCGTTGCGGATGTGCGGCCCGGACGCGTACGGCTCGAGGCCGACGGCCTCGCGCCCGTGCCGGATGAAGGCCTCTACCAGGGTCCCGTCGCCGGCTCCCACGTCGAGAACCGGACCGGGCGGAAGGACCGCGTGCAGCCGGCTGGCGAGCGCCGAGCGGGTACGGCGGAGCACCTTGTCGCCGAGCCCGGAGAACCGGCCGGACGTCGGGCGGTACCAGTCGGCGTAGGCCGCGCCGAGCTGCTCGTCGCTCGGCCAGGGCGTGGTGGTGGCCACGCCGCAGCGGGAGCACCGCACCCGGCCGGTAAGACGCTCGTCGGTGTCGTCGAAACGGCGTCCGCACCAGGCGCATTCGACGGTGGGCGGTGCCTGCGTGCGCGAATACTCCAGGGTGTTGTTGCTTCGACCCGACAACGCGGCAGCCTCCTGTAGCTCTGGATCGGTCGAGGTGAAGCATAGCGGCGGCGCGCCAGTCGGGCCGCCGCGATAGGGTCCGGCGGTAGGGTTCGCGACGCTAAGGAGCGATGGCGTGAGCATGGAGCCGATCAGCATCGGCGGTGCCTGGACGTTCACCCCCACCGTCCACCGGGACGACCGGGGTTACTTCCTCGAATGGTTCCGGGCCGGGGAGCTTGCCGAGGAGATCGGGTACTGGCCGCAGACGGCGCAGGCCAACTGCTCGGTGTCGCGCCGGGGGGTGATCAGGGGCGTCCACTTCTCGGCCGTTCCGCCGGGCCAGGCCAAGTACGTCACCTGCGTCAGCGGCGCGGTCCTCGACGTGGTCGTCGACGTCAGGGTCGGCTCACCGAGCTATGCGAGCTGGCAGGCGGTGCGGCTGGACGAGGAGAGCCGGCGGGCCGTGTTCCTCTCCGAGGGGCTCGGTCACGCCTTCACCGCCCTTAGCGATCAGGCCACCGTGATCTACCTGTGCTCGACGCCGTACGCGCCGGGACGCGAGCACGGGGTGCATCCCCTCGACCCGGACCTCGGCATCGAATGGCCGGCCGGCCCGCAGCCGGTGCTCTCGCCGAAGGACGCCGCCGCACCGACCCTCGAGGAGGCGCGCCTGGCCGGGCTGCTGCCGGCCTATGCCGACTGCGAGGCCTACCTCGAGGTCCTGCGGAAGGACCAGCCCGGCTAACTCGCCGCCGCGGCGGCCCGCTGCGCGGCCAGGACGCCCGGAAAAGCGCGATGCAGCGCCGTCCGCCAGTCGCCGATCGGCGGGATTCCCGCGGCGGCCCAGGCACCGTGACCGAGCACGCTGTAGGCGGGCCGCGGCGCAGGCCGCGGCATCGCGCTCGTCGGTATCGGCCTTACCCGGTCCTGGTCGGCGCCGAGCAGGCCGAAGACCTCGCGGGCGAGGCCAAACCAGGTGGTCTGCCCGCCGCTGGTGGCGTGGTAGATGCCGGCCGCGGCCCCGGCGTCCACCAGCGCGATGATCTGCGCGGCGACGTCGGCCGTCCAGGTGGGCTGGCCGTGCTGGTCGTCCACCACGTCGACGGCTGGCCGCTGGTCCTCGAGCTTGATCATGGTCCGGACGAAGCTCGGCCCGTGCGCCCCGTACAGCCACGCCGTCCTGACCACGTAGGCCGCGCCCGGCAGGGCGGCGAGCACGGCCCGCTCGCCGGCCAGCTTGGTGCGTCCGTAGGCGGTGCGTGGCGCGGGCACGCCGTTCTCGGCATAGGGGTGGCCGGCGTCCCCGGCGAAGACGTAGTCGGTGGACAGGTGTATCAGCCGGGCGCCGGTCCGCGCGCAGGCCGCGGCGAGGTTCGCCGGACCGCGGCCGTTGACGGCCAGCGCCTGCTCCTCGGCGGTCTCGGCGTCGTCGACCCCGGTCCAGGCCGCGCAGTTGACCACCGCGTCGGGCCCGGCGCTCCCGATCGCGTCGGTGACGGCGGCGGCGTCGGTCACGTCAAGCTCGGCCCGGGCCAGCCCGGTCACGTGCTCGCCGCGGGCGGCCAGCGCGGCGACCAGGTCGGTGCCGAGCATGCCGCCCGCCCCGGTGACCAGCCAGCTCGTCACGGCGCCTGTCCGGCGAGGGCGGCGTCGCGCCGTTTGAGCGGCTCCCACCAGGCCCGGTGCTCGGCGTACCAGCGGACCGTCTCCTCCAGGCCGCGGCGGAACGGGATCCGCGGCGCGTACCCCATCGCCCGAAGCGTGCTGTCGTCGAGGGAATAGCGCCGGTCGTGGCCCTTGCGGTCGGTCACCCGGGTGACCATGTCCCATCCCGCGCCGCAGCACTCGAGCAGCGCTTGCGTCAGCTCGAGGTTGGTCAGCTCGGCGTCGCCGTTGATGTGGTAGGTCTCCCCCGGCCGCCCGCGTTCCAGCACAAGCTGGATCCCCCGGCAGTGGTCATCGACGTGGATCCAGCCGCGCACGTTGCCGCCGTCGCCGTAGAGCGGGACCTGCTTGCCGTCGAGCAGGTTGGTCACGAACAGCGGGATGACCTTCTCCGGGTACTGGTAGGGGCCGTAGTTGTTGCAGCAGCGGGTGATCCGCACGTCCATCCCGTGGGTGCGGGCGTAGGCCCTGGCGATCAG
>JASHTQ010000268.1 GCA_030040475.1 Streptosporangiaceae bacterium | reverse complement strand
CCGCTACCGCGTGAACCGCTGTCCGGCGCTCGCGGGGGATCGCGAGGACCTTGTAGGCCACCGGGCCGAACCGCAGCGATGCCTCGTAGTGGCCGCCGTGGGTCTCGGCGGTCGGGACGCCCATGGCCGCCGCCGCCCGGTCGACCCCGGCGCGGCGGTCGGCGTCGGTGTCGCCGTCCGGGAACTCAGTGATGCCCTGCGTGTGGTAGGCAGGCGGGGCGGGCACGTCCGGGTGCGCGGCCAGGAAGTCGGCCAGGTCCCGCAGGCCCGCCACCCACGCGGCCCGGTCCGCCGCCGCGCGCAGGTCCGCCGCCGTCGACTCCGCCAGGGCGCCGAGGGCCTCGCGGGCCTCCCGCAGGCACCCATCGCGGTCGGCCTGAGGGTCGGCCGTCACGCGGCCGATACGGGCCACCAGGGCGGCCAGCTGGTCCCGGCCCGGCGGGCAGGACATCGACGGCCTGCCGCAGCCCGTGCAGGGTGTCCCGCAGGAACGCCCCGCGGTCGATCCACGGATGATCCAGCACCACGCCGATACGGGCGGCCAGCTCACCCAGGTCAGGGATAGACGCGTTCCGCTCGACGGCCTCGACGGTCCACGTGTCCTGCTTGTCTGCCATGCGGTTTCTCCTCCAAGAACAACTGGCTTAAGCCAGTGACGACGCTTCCGTTGTACTGGCTTAAGCCAGTTGTTGTCAAGACCCCATGAGCAAACTGGCTTGAGCCAGCCGTATAGGCTGGTCACGACCACAACCGCCACGACACGGGGCGCGGGCCGCCAGGAGGAAGTCAGAAGATGAGCCAGGAACAACACGAACAGCGCCAGCCAGCAAGCAAGGTGATTGCGGGAGCGATCAGGGGCCAGATCGAGTCAGGCGAGCTACGGCCGGGGGCGGTGCTCCCGTCCGAGCGAGACCTAGCCAGCACCTATGGGACGGCCCGTAACACTGCGCGGGAAGCAGTGCGGATTCTCGCCGATGAAGGGCTCGTGATCACCGAACACGGAAAGGGCAGCCGCGTCCGACCGCGTACGCCGCTAATCCGTCTTGGCAACGATAGGTACTCACCAAAGTACCGGGAAACGGGCCTATCTCCGTTCCTCCTGGAGTGTGCGAAGCAGGGAAAAACGGGCCGGTTTGAAGTCCTGCGCATCGACCGCACACAGCCGCCGTCAGATGTAGCAGAGCGTCTCGGGGTCTCCGCAGAGACTGAATCGGTACTTCGACGGGAAAACGTTTTTTATGCTGACGATGATCCAGTTAATCGGGTCACTACCTACATTCCTTGGCCCATAGCAGAGGGAACCGGATTGCTTGAGGAGGAGGTACCACATCAATTCGGTATCCACGGGGTTCTTGAGGAGCGAGGCCATGTGATGACACGGATTCGCGAGGAAATATCCGCGCGGATGCCGCGGCCCGATGAGGTTCGGTCTATGCGCTTGCGGCCTGGGGTTCCTGTGCTCGACGTATGGCATACCAGCATCGACCAGGATGGCGAACCGTACGAGCTAACCAGGTTCGTAATGCGCGGCGATATGACGGGCTTGCTTTACGACGTGCCGGTCGAGTAGTCGTGACTCGAACGGCCCTGCCGCGCATTGCTCTGCTGGCGTTGATCTGGGGCTCTGCGTTCCTGTGGATCAAGCTCGCTGACCGCGGGTTCTCCCCGGTTGAGATCACTCTGGCCCGGCTTGCTCTCGGCGCGTCAGTGCTGTTCGTCATCGTGCTAGCCCGCCGTGAAAAAATGCCGCGAGCATCGGTGCTGTGGCTACATATCGCGGTAGCCGCGCTGTTCGCCAATGCCGTCCCTTATCTGCTGTTCGCAATAGCTGAGCAGACCGTGAACTCATCGACGGCCGGGGTTATCAACGCGACAACGCCACTGTGGACCGTAGCCCTAGCTCTCGCCGTCCGGCATCAGGAAAACTTGGCGAGACGGCAAGCGGTCGGGCTAATTGTCGGTTTCATCGGCGGCGTGCTGATCTTCGCGCCTTGGGACATGGCGTCCGGGCTGGCCTCAGCCGGTGGCCTAGAATGCCTGGCTGCCTCCATCAGCTATGCGATTAGTTACATCTACATGGACCGCTTTCTAGCTCGGCGTGGCCTTAGCTCCGTTATGCTGTCGGCATGCCAACTGTTGATGGCGGCTGTCATTCTCTCTATCGCATTGGCGATTACTGGCGTAAGGACTCCGCACTTCACTGCTACGAGTGTGGCAGCCGTCGCCATACTGGGAATCATCGGTACGGGGTTTGCGTACGTGCTGAATTACCAGATCATCACCAGCGAGGGCGCAACTGCCGCATCGACTGTTACCTACCTACTGCCAGTGGTCGCGATCGTGCTTGGCGTCTTGGTCCTGGATGAAAGCATCACAGCGGCGACACTCGGCGGCATTGCGCTGGTGCTGCTTGGTGTGGCGTTGACGCGGCGCGGGAGCGACACGAACGGCGCCCGCAGACCGGTGGCCCGCTCCGCAGCTGCCCGGCCACCGAGCGATCCGTGAGCGCTTCCCTCTGGGTGTCCGATTCTGGGAGCGAAACGGGAGCGGCCAGCCTCATGACCGTGCGGCCAGATGCGGTCAGCTTGACAGCACACAACGCTCTGACCAGTACGCATATCGCTCATCAGGTCGCTTATTAGAACGTTTGCTCTGTTCGCATCGAGGGGGTCAGGGGTTCAAATCCCCTCAGCTCCACCGAGTTCCTGCAGGTCAGGAGTGCCTTTCCGGTCATCGCCGCGACGGCGGCAGGGCCTTGATCACGGTTACTGCCCGGCTGGTTGGCCCCGATGGCATCCCGGGGGTGATCAGGACAAGATGGGCTAGCGAGATCGCGATCGTCACCTCTCGCTGCCGGCGGGCGTGCATTGCGTCGGCGAACCGGGCGCCGACGATGCCTGCTATCTCATCGCGGCTACCGGGATCCGTCCAGGCCGCCGTGACCAGCGCGTTCAGCGCCGCGTCTGCGGCCCAGTCCTCCACGCCACGAGCAACGCCGAGCAGGTCATCCAGGGACAGCGCGGACAGCGGCAGGGCGGCGTCATAGGCCGCGACCGGGTGCGGCCAGACGCCGCTCACGGCGACGGACTGGAACGCGGCGACGGCCGCCGGCGTCGGCGGCGGCGCGAACTCAGGCCCGGCGCCGCGGCTTTGACCGCGGCGATCGCGCTGGGAACCTCGAGCGCGGACAGCGCGCATTGTGCCTTGATGCCGCGCAGGGACGCCGGGTCCGGGTGTTCTGCGGCCATGGAGATCAGCATGTTGCAGACGGCCTCGCCGGGGCTCGGCACCAGCGACAGCCACCATTTCCCCGAGCACGCCTTGGTCAGCATCTTGTCCGCGTAGCCGTGCTCGGGGTGCTCGCGCCACCAGTCCGTGAGGCGGATCAGGTGGGCGATGTCGCCGTCTTTGGCGTACCGCATCTGGCATGCGGACGGGAAGGCCTTCGGATGACCGGGCGCCAGCGCCAGCGCTTCATCAAGCCACCTGATCCCCTCATCCAGGCGCTCGCGTGCGGCCAATTGCTCGGCGATGTCCACCCGCAGCGCGACGTTACCCGGGTCGCGCCGCAGCGCCCGCAGCCATGCCCGATGCGCCTCCTGCGGCCGGCCCGCGTTGCGCAGCGCGTAACCGAGCATGATCGCGGCGAGGGCGCTGGGATCGGCCTTCTCCGCTCGCTCGCACCAGGCAATGGCCTCCCCGGACTCAGCCATCCGCCGGGCCAGACTCGACAAGCGCGGCAGCACCGTGGCGTGCCCTCGACCGGAAACAGGACGTGCACGTCCACCGCCGCCGCCGACAGCTCATCGAGCGTCTCGTAGGCCGCGCGCAGCGCGGGATCAGCCGCGACCGCGTTCCCGGCATGCGCCGCCGCGTGGGCTAGCTCGCCGGCGTCGAGCGCCAGCCGGGCCAGCGCCAGTTCGCCCGCTGCCTCCGCCCGCTGCTCACCAACGCCCTCGGACACCCTGCCAGCCTCCCGGTCAGCGGACCCTATCGCACCCCAAACCGGCATCTTCCCGCACTACGGCAACCGCGGCGCTGTGCGGTCGCCGGTGGGCTGGCCCATTCTCGTCGCGCACGCGAGGATAGGGCGCGAGCTTGCGATCCGCATGGGGAAGCACCGTAGGTGCGCTTGACGGGAAGGACCGGGCATGGCAGACAACGTGCCGGTGAGCTGGAAGGATGGTCCGCGGCGCGCGGGACCGCACGGGAGGCAGGCGTTGTGAGCGACGCGACGGTTCAGAAGATCGACCCGGCCCAGCTGGGGCCGGCCTTTCCCCGCACGCGGCACGTGCTGTGGCTCGAGTTCGGGAGCCGTGCGGACTTCGACGACCCGCGCCGGGAGTGGCGGCGGCTGTTCTCCGAGCTGCTGGGCACGTTCGCGCTGGTGCTGGTTGCCGCGGGCGGAGGGCTCCTGCACGCGAAGGGGCAGATCAGCCTCGCCGCGGCTGTCGTCGCCCCTGGCCTGATGGTGACGGCGATCATCTTGTTCATGGGCGCGGTCTCCGGCGCGCACCTGAACCCGGCCGTGTCGCTGGCCTTCGCGCTGCGCGGGGACTTCCCGTGGCGGCGCGTCCCCGGCTACATCATCATCCAGGCCGCCGGCGCGACGCTGGCCTGCCTATTTCTTCGCCTGGTGTTCGGCGACATCGCGCATCTCGGGGCGACGCTGCCGGGTCCCGGGTACAAGGACTGGCAGGCCCTGCTGATGGAGATCGTGCTCACCACGCTCCTGGTCAGCGTGATCCTCGGCACCGCGTCGGCCGCGCAGAACGTCGGCGCGATCGCGGCGCTCGGCGTCGGCGGCTATATCGCCCTGGCCGGCCTGTGGGCGGCACCGGTCAGCGGCGTCTCGATGAACCCGGCCCGCTCGTTCGGCCCCGCTCTGGTCAGCGGTGACTTCACCAGCTACTGGGTGTACCTCGTTGGACCGATCGCCGGTGCGCTGATCGCCGTCGGCTTCGCTATCGTGCTGCGCGGTCGCGGCGGCGACGTCATCTCGCGGGCCGCGGGCTCCGGCAGGCTGGATGAGGAGGTCGCCATCGCTATGGAGGCCCTGTCGGAGCAAACCGGGCAAGGGCGGGCCGCACCCCCGGGCGCTGCCGACTCCATATGACGTGCGCTCAACCCTGGCATGA
>JASHTQ010000267.1 GCA_030040475.1 Streptosporangiaceae bacterium | reverse complement strand
CATGACCGTGTACACGCGCTTGGTCGGGGCCACGTTGTAGTCCGGGTCGGGCTCTTGGTCCGGTCCTTCGCTCACCCGGTCGCGCTCGATGCCGAACTCCTCGAGGAGTTCGAGGCGCTTACGCGCCGACACGAAACGACCACACATGAGCGCTTCCTTAACTTGGCCACAAACCGGACATGTCCCGTTAAGCCTGGATTGGCATTTCATAACCATAATCGGGTTCCGCCAAACCCGCGCGGGCGCGCCGCGGTCCCGCGACGATACGCTCAACCGTATGCACTCCGGCGACCAAACCGACCGTCCCTGGCCTGCGCCTGCCGCCTCCGGGCCGGTCAGCGCCCGGATCCGGCTGCCCGGGTCGAAGTCCGTCACCAACCGCGCCCTGGTGCTCGCCGCGCTGAGCGAGAATCCCTCCGTCATCGCCAACCCGCTGCGGGCCAGGGACACCACGCTGGCCGCCGCCGCGCTGCGCGCGCTCGGCGCCGGGATCGCGGAGGATGGCGGGCCGGGGCCGGAGAGCTGGCAGGTCACGCCCGGGCAGCCCGCGCCGGGGTCGGCGGTCGGGGTGGACGTGGGGAACGCGGGGACCGTGATGCGGTTCGTGCCCGCGGTGGCGGCGCTGACGTCGGCCGAGGTCCGGTTCAGCGGGGACGAGCGGGCCAGCCAGCGGCCGCTCGGGCCGATCCTCGGCGCGCTGCGCGGGCTCGGCGTCGACGTCGACGACGGCGGGCGCGGCGCGATCCCGTTTACCGTGCGCGGCCGCGGGGCGGTGCGCGGCGGCCGCGTGACGCTGGACGCCTCCGGGTCCTCCCAGCTGGTCTCCGGGCTGCTGCTGGCGGCGCCGCGGTTCGAGGCCGGGGCCGAGATCCGGCACGAGGGCCCGGCGGTGCCCTCGGCGCCGCACATCGCCATGACCGTGCGGATGCTCCGGGCCGCCGGGGCGGACGTGACCGCGGAGGGCGGCACTGGGGTAGGCGGTGGGGCCAGCACTGGGGCCAGCACTGGGGCCGGCGGTGGGCGGCCGGACAGGTGGCGGGTGGCGCCGGGGCGGCTCGACCTCGGGGCCGTCACGGTGGAGCCCGACCTGTCCAACGCCGGCCCGTTCCTGGCCGCGGCGCTGGTCACGGCGGGCGCGATCACGATCCCCGACTGGCCGGCCGACAGCCTGCAGGCGGCCGGGCCGATCCTGGACGTGCTGACCAGGATGGGCGCACGGTGCGAGTTCGGCGCCGGCGGCATGACGATCACCGGCACCGGGCGCATCCACGGCATCGCCGCGGACCTGCGCGACGTCAACGAGCTTGCGCCGGTGCTGACCGCGGTGGCGGCGGTCGCGGAGTCGCCGTCGGAGTTCACCGGGCTCGCGCACACCCGCGGGCACGAGACCGACCGGCTGGCCGCGCTCGCCAAGGAGATCAACGCGCTGGGCGGCGACATCACCGAGCGGCCCGACGGGCTGGCGATCAGGCCGCGGCCGCTGCGGGCCGAGCCGGACGGCGAGCCGTTCGGCAGCTACGACGATCACCGGATGGTGATGGCCGCGGCCGTGCTCGGCCTGGCCGTGCCGGGCCTGCGGGTCGCCGGAGCGGCCACGGTGGGCAAGACCTTCCCCGGATTCACCGACGCCTGGGCGCGGATGCTGGGGTCGGTACCCTGAGCCCGGCCCGGCCCGGCTACGCCAGACTCGACGAGGACGACGTCAGGGTCCGTCCCGGCCGCGGCTCACGGCCGCGCACCAGGCGGCGGCCCGCGCACTCAAGCGCCGTGCAGGCGTTCGTCACCAGCGTGGATCGCGGCCGGTACGGGTGCATGGCGGACGGCAGGATGATCGTGGCGATGACGGCCCGCGAGCTCGGCCGCGGCGCGGTGGTGGTCGGCGACCGGGTCGCGCTGGCCGGCGACACCTCCGGCGCCGCGGGCAGCCTGGCCAGGATCGTCCGGGTGGAACCGCGGACAAGCGCGCTGCGCCGGTCCGCCGACGACACCGACCCGGCCGAGCGGATCATCGTGGCCAACGCCGACCAGATGGTGATCGTCTGCGCGCTGGCCCAGCCGCCGCCCAGGCTCCGGTTCGTGGACCGCTGCCTGGTCGCCGCGTACGACGCCGGGCTGGACCCGCTGCTCTTGCTGACCAAGGCCGACCTGGCCTCGCCGCGCAAGGTCCGTGCGCTGTACGCGCCGCTCGGGCTGCCGATGCTCACCACTCGAAAGCCGCTGCCGGCCCGGACGGTGTCTCGGCTGCGTTCGGTGCTCGCGGGGCGGATCAGCGTTCTCGTCGGGCAGTCCGGCGTGGGCAAGTCGACGCTGGTGAACACGCTGGTCCCGGACGCGGCCCGGAGCGTCGGCCGGGTCAACCCGGTGACCGGGCGCGGCAGGCACACGTCGTCGTCGGCGGTGGCGCTGTCGCTGCCTCCGGTGCGCGGCAAGCCGGGCGACGGGTGGCTGATCGACACGCCCGGGCTGCGCGGGTTCGGGCTCGGGCACGTGAGCCCGGAGCGGGTGGCGGAGGCGTTCGGCGACCTGGCCGAGGGCACCGCGCTGTGCCCGCCGGGGTGCGATCACCTCGAGGCGGGTTGCGCGCTTGAGGAATGGGCCCGCGAGCACCACGCGCAGGCCCGGCTGGACTCGCTGCGCCGACTGCTCGCCAGCCGCGAGGGCACCAGCCCGGACTGAGTTACGCCTGTGACAGCTCGGGCTGTCGGGTCGGCTGGGACGGATGTTGTCAGCGGGGCGGCTTGGCCGGCCAGCAGCCGCGCTCGTCCCGGCCCGGGGCCGCGGGGAAGCACCGCCGCTTGCCGCGACCCGGCGGGGGGTCGGGGAAGCAGGGGCGGTCTTCGCCGTCAGCACTCGGCAGGACGAGCTTGAGGGTGGCGAGATACCACGGCCCGTTCGGGATAATTGGTTTTTGGCTTTTATGCATTGACGGTGCCCCCGGCGCGCCAGTAGATGCCGGCCGCGGTCCTGGACATGAACGACTCGTCCACCAGGTACCTGCGCAGCGCGCAGTGGTCGTCGAAGATCGCCTTGAGGACCGCGTCGACTTCAGGCTCCGGGTACCTGCGGCCGGGCTCGAAGGCCTGCGCGACCTGGTCGAGCAGCATCAGGCGGCGGGTCCGCTTGGCGGGCACCGCGGTGACCCGGCCGTCGCGGATGAAGGGCCGCAGCTCGCGCGGTGGGTCGGCGAGAACATCGTGAGCAGGCATCACCTCCAGTATGACCCTCGTGTCGCGGTTTATGCACAGCAGCGCGGCTGGCTGGCCATCGAGTTGTCCCAGGCGGTACCGTTTCGCGCGTGGCACGCTACGACGATGACCTGCGCTTCGCGCACGTCCTGGCGGACGCCGCCGACGACATCACCACCCGGCGGTTCCGGGCGCTCGACCTGCGGGTGGAGACCAAGCCAGACCTGACGCCCGTTTCCGACGCGGATCGCGCGGCCGAGGAATCGCTGCGCAACATGCTGCGCAGGTCCCGTCCGCGGGACGCGGTGCTCGGCGAGGAGTTCGGCCGGATAGGAGTCGGCCCGCGGTGCTGGGTCATCGACCCGATCGACGGGACGAAGAACTACGTGCGCGGCGTCCCGGTCTGGGCGACGCTGGTCGCGCTGATGGACGGCCCCGATGTGGTCGTCGGGGTGGTGTCGGCGCCGGCCCTCGCGCGGCGCTGGTGGGGCGCTCTCGGCGGCGGCGCGTGGACCGGGCGAAGCCTGACCAAGGCCTCGCCGTGCCGGGTCTCCGGCGTCACCAAGCTCGGCGACGCGTCGATGTCCTACTCGGGCATCGGCGGCTGGGCCGAACGCGGGCTGCTCCAGGAATTCCTCGGGCTTACCCGGTCGGTGTGGCGGACCAGGGCGTTCGGCGATTTCTGGTCGCACATGCTCGTCGCGGAGGGCGCGTGCGACATCTCCGCGGAACCCGAGGTGACCCTGTGGGACCTGGCCGCGCTGCAGATCATCGTCACCGAGGCCGGCGGGCGGTTCACCTCGCTCGAGGGCGCGCCGACCCCGGACGCCGGCAGCGTGGTGTGCACCAACGGCCACCTGCACGACGAGGTGCTGGCACATCTGGGTAACGGAGGGCTTGCTCCGTGACGTCTTTTCACCCATGCTGGTGGGACGTCACAAATTCACAAGCTCCGTTATCGCTAGCGAGGTGGTTGGTCGTGAAGGTACGAGACGGCATGTCCCACCTTGTCCTCACCGTCGGCCCGGCGCACACGCTGCGGCAGGCGGCGCGGATGATGTCGTCGCGCCGGATCGGGGCAGCCGTCGTGGTCGACCCGGAGCAGGCGAGCGTCGGCATCCTCACCGAGCGCGACATCCTCGACTCGGTCGCCGCGGGCGAGGACCCGGACGCCGAACTTGTCGCGCAGCACCGCACCGAGAACCTGGTGTACGCCGCGCCGGACTGGACGCTGGAGGAGGCGGCCGCGGCGATGATACGGGGCGGGTTCAGGCACCTGGTGGTGATCGAGGGGCACGACGTTGCCGGCCTGCTCTCGATGCGCGACATCGTGCGCTGCTGGACGCCGACGGGTACCGACGCCACGGCGGGTTCCTCGGCGCAGCCGGTCAGCACGCCGGCCTGAGGCCGGTCGTTACTCTCTGTTGATCTGATCGTTCTCGTTTCGTGGCATGGTCTTCTCGTCGTTACGTTACGTGCCTGACTAGTTACTTCTAGTATCTAGGTCTTCACGCTGCGGCGGGTCGGCCGTACTTCTCTGGACGCCTGCTCGTCTGGGTTCCCTGATGCCTGCTCGCGCGCGGCGCTCACCGAGTTTGCGACCAGAGGAGAGATCTTTTTGAAGCACCCTAAGCACGCGAGACGACGCAGGATCGTCGCGGTCACGGTCGCCGCGACCCTCGGTACGGCAGGCGCGCTTATCTCGGCCGCGGCCGGGTCGTCGTCGGCGGCATCGCTGGCGTCCCCGGGCAGCACCCCCGGCGGGCAGGTCACGGTCCCGCAGGGAATCGGGCCCGCGGCCCTGGCGCACGCGACACCGCTCGGCGACACCCCGGGCGACACCCCGGAGACGGTCTCGTTCATCCTCCAAGGGCGCGGCCTGGGCGCCCTGAAGGCCTCGGTGCTGAGCGGCAACTCGCCGGACCTGTCGGTGGCGCAGTTCGCCGCGTCCTACGGGCAGACCTCCAGCGTGATCGCGGCGCTGCGCGGCTACCTGGCCGGGTACGGAATCACCACCGCGCAGTACGCCGACCGGCTCGACGTGACCGCGAACGGGACCGCGGCGGAGTTCGACAGCGCGCTGACCGTGCAGCAGAAGCAGTACTCGGTGCCCGCGGTCCCCGGCGCCGGGGGGCATGCGGGCATCCCGGCCCAGGTCGTGCACGGCACGGTTGACAGCCCGCAGATGCCGGCCGGAATCGGATCGCACGTTCTGGCCATCCTGGGCCTGACGAACTACTCGCCGTTCACCGACGACCTCGCGCACACCCCCAGCGGCGTGTCGGTGTCGGACTCGGTCACGCCGACCGACACTTACACGGGCAACCTCACGCCCGAGGACTTCGCGACCAACTACGACCTGACGCCGCTGCAGGACGACGGCATGACCGGCCAGGGCGAGACGCTGGCGATCGTGACGCTGGCCGGCTTCGACCCGGCCACGGCGAACTACTTCTGGCACCACGTGCTGGACATCGCCACCGCGCCGGGCCGGGTCATGGTGCGCAACGTGGACGGCGGCCCGGGCGCGCCGAACGACGCGGCGGGCTCGGGCGAGAGCGACCTGGACGTCGAGCAGTCCGGCGCGCTCGCACCGGACGCCGACGTCATCGTCTACCAGGCGCCGAACACCGACTTCGGGTTCGCGGACGCGTTCTTCGACGCCGCGAGCCAGAACCAGGCCGACACCGTCTCCTCCAGCTGGGGCGAGTCGGAGACCGTGCTGCAGGCGTCGATCACCAGCGGCGAGGAGTCGCCGGCCTACGTGGCGGCGTTCGACGAGGTGTTCCTCGAGATGGCCGCGCAGGACCAGAGCACGTTCATCGCATCCGGCGACGCCGGCGCCTACGACGCCTCCAGTGACCTCGGGACCACGAACCTGTCGGTCGACAACCCCGGCGACAGCCCGCTGGTCACCAGCGCGGGCGGCACCACGCTCGGCGGCACGATCAGCGCGACCGTGGGCGACGTGGACGTGACCGCGACGATCCCCGCCCAGCGCGCGTGGGGCTGGGACTGGCTGTGGCCCGACTACGCGGAGCTGGGCTTCCCGTCCGAGGCCGCGTTCGCCGAGGACGAGGTGGTCGGCGGGGGCGGCGGGTTCAGCGCGCTGGAGCCGACGCCCGCGTACCAGGCATCCGTTGTCGGGCTGCACCATTACAGCGCGGTGCAGTACCTCACGCCGACCGACTTCAGCACCGAGTACGGCCCGAGCCTGCCGACGGAGTGGAGCTTCAACGGCTCGCCTTCGGTGTCTACGGGCAACGGCACCGGCAGGGCCACCCCCGACGTGGTGGCGGACGCCGACCCGTTCACCGGCTACCTGCTGTACGACCCGCTGTCCACCCCGTCGCTGCAGGGCGGCTGGGGCGGCACCAGCTTCGTGGCGCCGCAGCTGAACGGCGCGACCGCGCTGATCGACGAGTACGTCGGTCACCGCGTGGGCCTGTGGAACCCCTCGATTTACGCCTTTGCCCAGTCGGGCTCCTCGCCGTTCACGCCGCTGGATACGTCCGGCACCGGTGACGACAACCTGTACTACACCGGGACGTCCGGGCAGGTGTTCAACGTGGGTACCGGGCTTGGTTACCCGGACCTGGCTCAGCTGGCTTACGACTTCGCCGGCTAGGTATTGCCTGGCTTGCTCCGGGGGCTCCCCTTGCTGTGGGGGGCCCCCGGTTTCGATGGAGGTGCTGCCGCCGCTGAGCCGGTCGTCGGTAACGGTACTTGGTGGCGGGGGCTAGAGGGACACTTAGCACATGAACCGCGAGGGCGCGGAGACCTACCTTCGGCTGCTTGGCGAGTCCGAGCTGCGCGAGCCGCTCGCGCCCGAGGTGCGGCAGCCGTGGTCGGGGGCTCGGTCCGGGGGCATGGCCAGGATGATGGCGGTGGCAACCGCGCTGACCGCGGTGGGAGCGGTCGACACCGAGACCGCGGAGGAAATCCTCGCGGACTTCGACCTTGCCGTGAGCGTACGGCGAACCGGGCGGCCACAGGCCGGCCAGGGAGTCTGGCCGGCCGGGCGACCTGGGCCGATCCGGCTCGCGGCCGGCAGGACGCTGGTCCGGGGAGTGCTGCGGGCCTGGCCCGCCAGAAGCACTCCCGGCGGCGCCCAACAGGCCGGCGGCGCGCAACAGGCCGGCGGTTATGTGCCGGGGGCGGGTGCTGACCGGTTTGTGCCGGTGGGGCTGACGGTTTCGTTTGAGCATGGGGAGCTGTACCTGATTTCGTATGCGCATACCGGGTCTGGGGCGCGGTTCACGGTGGTGTGGCGGGTGCGGGATCGGCACTCGCCGTCGCGAGCCGGGCATGCGCGCATGCCGCCGATCGAGAAGTTCTCGGCCACCGACGACCGGGGCGGCCGGTACCGGTTTCAGTTCGCCGGGCGCGACAATCCGGAGTGGACGGGCAGGCTCAGCCTGCACCCGGAGCCGCCCGGCGACATCCGCTGGATCGACATCTGCGTGCCCGGCGGCGGGGAAACCCGGGTCAGCCTGGAGGCGGCCGCGCCGGGCGGCGCCGCGGCCGTGGTCCGCGAGGTGACGGTGAGCCCGGGCGAGCACCTGCTCAACCTGCTCGCGGTGCGGCTGCTCACGATCGCGCCCGAGTTCCCGCACGACCTGCGGCTGCAGCTGGCCGCGGTGTCGCCTGGACCGCTCAGCAACGCGGCCGCCGGTCTCGGCGACGTCATCGCCGCGCTCGAGGCCGCCGACGTGCTGTCGCCGCTCAGCCCGCTGCCCGGCCGGCTCGCCGCGCTGTGCGCCAGCCTGCGGGTCGGCGGGCACGGGATCACCGCGCCGCCCGCGCGCGACCTGCCCGAGCCATGGCTCAGCATGCTCGCCCACTACCAGCGGCGCAGGCCCGACGACTCCGCCGCGCGGGACGGCTCGGCGCCGATGGCCGTCGACCTGCCCGAGATAGACGGCGTCCGGCTTACCCTGCTTGCGCTTGGCAACAGCGAGGGGAGCACGACGATGAGCGTCCTGGCGAGCGGCGTGGGACCGGATACCGCGCGCGGATCCTCCGGCGCGGACATGCACTTCCCGCTGTCGATCTGGGTCCGCGACAGCGGCGGCCGCTGGCACGCGACCCGCCCGACCGGCTGGAACTGGGCCGACGGCGAGTACGCGATCACGCTGCACATGGTCCCGCCGCTGGCCCGCTCGACCAGCTGGATCGACGTGCTGGCCGCGGGGCCGTCGGCTGAGGCCCGCGTCAGGCTGCGGCTCGACTGGGGGTACGCACCGTGAATTTTGATCCGAACGGGCAGTGGTTCGAGTCCCTGCCAAGCTGCGAGGCACAGGTGCCCTGCGGCGAGGGCAGGCACCCGGTCCGCTGGGAGGCCGGATCGCTCGTGCTGCCCGAACATCCCGACGTCGAGGGCGAGCTCGTGCTCGCCGCCCTTGGCGGCGAGAAGGCCGGCTGCGTCGAGCTCGCCGAGGCATGGCAGCGGCACGGCAGCGACCTGTCCGTGCTGGCCATCGGCCCGCGGCATCCCGCCGACGAGATCGCCGTCAGCTGGGACGACCTGGTGACCATGCGGCCGGGGTCGGTGCGGCCAGGACCTGGAGGCATCCCCCAGCACGGGCCGATGCGGCGGCCCGCCGCGATGCCGGCCGGCCTGGCCGCGATGAGCGCCAGGCGGCAGCAGATGCAACAGCAGATGCAGCAGGAACGCGAGCGGGCCCAGCGGCGGACGAACGACATGCTGTCGCTGCTCGCGCTCGGCTACGGGTTCCAGGCCCGGCTGGCCGGGCAGGTGGCCGCGGGCTACGCCGCCGAGCCGGCCGACGGGCGGGTCCGGCCCGCGCTGGTCGCCGCCATCACCGGCAGGCTGGCTCCGGTCGCGGAGGACTGGATCGGCATCGATCCCGGGCAGGTGGTCGTGTCGCTGCACGCCGGGCCGGGCTGGGGGTCGGTCGAGATGACAGGGCGGGGCGAGCAGCGGCGGCTGCGGGTCGCCCTGCCGACCGGATGGCTGGCCCGGGTGTGGGCCTGCGGCCTCGCGCTGACCGGCAGGCACCTGGTCCTCGACGTAGTACGGGCGGGCTGGCCGGACGCCCGGGTGCTGGCGCTGCACGCGCCCGGCGCGGAGCCGGTCGAGCTGGACGCGCACGGCACGGCAAGCGCCGGCGATGCGCCGCACTGGGAGGTGACCGCCGGGGGCTGACGGGCGGCGCGGTGGGGCGTGAGCGGGCGGGGGCTGGTCGGGGCGGCGCGGGGGGTGGCGGGGATGGGGGACACTGGGAGGTGTGAGCGTGCAGGCGCAGGAGCAGAACCCGGCGGTGCAGGCGCTCGGGGTCGCGGTGGCGGCGCGGGTGCCCGTGCTGCTGTGGGGGGCGCCGGGGACCGGCAAGACCTCCGCGATCCGGGCCATGGCGCAGGCCATGGGGCTGCCGTGCGAGACGGTGATCGCCTCGATCAGGGAGCCGTCCGACTTTGCCGGGCTGCCCATCGTGGTCGGCGGGGACGTCGTGTTCGCTCCCCCGGCGTGGGCGCGCCGGCTCGCCGAGGCCGGGCGCGGGCTGCTGTTCCTCGACGAGCTTTCCACCGCTCCCCCGGCCGTGCAGGCCGCGCTGCTCCGGGTCGTGCTCGAGCGGGCGGTCGGCGACCTGACGCTGCCGGACGAGGTCGCCGTGGTGGCCGCGGCCAACCCACCCGAGCAGGCGGCGGACGGCTGGGACCTGTCCGCGCCGCTGGCCAACCGGCTGTGCCACCTGGCCTGGCAGACCAACCCGCGGGCGGTCGCCGACGGCCTGGCGGGCGGCTGGTCGGCGCCCGTGGTGCCCGAGCTGCCCGAGGGCTGGCAGGCAGAGGAGATCCTGGCCCGCGGGCTTGTCGCCGCCTTCCTGCACGTCAGGCCCGCGCTGGCGTGCGCTCCGCCGGCCGACGCGGCGGCCGCGGGGCGCGGCTGGCCGTCCCCGAGGACCTGGGAGATGGCCGCCCGGCTGATGGCCGCCGCGGGCGCGTCCGGTACCTCGGACGAGGCGCGTTCGGCCCTGATCAGGGGGGCGGTCGGGGACGGGGCGGGAGTGGAGTTCCTCGCCTGGCTGGTGGAGATGGACCTGCCCGACCCCGAGGAGGTGCTCGCCGATCCGGCCTCGTTCCGGCTGCCGGAACGGGGCGACCGCGCCTACGCCGCGCTGGCGGCGATCGCGGCCGCGGTCGCCGCGGACCCGACCCCCGAGCGCTGGACGGCGGGCTGGCAGGTGCTGGGCCTGTCCGCGGACGCCGCGCCCGACGTGGCGGCCGTCGCCGCGCGGGTGCTCGCCAGGTGCCGCCCCGAGGGCGCGGCGCTGCCCGCCGAGATCCGGCTGTTCGCCCCCGTGCTGCGGGACGCCGGGCTGCTTCAGGCCTGAGGCGCCATGGCGGAGCGACGGATCGAGGGGCTGGCGGCGGCGCGGCTGTGGGCGGCGACCCGGTTCCCCTACCTGGCCACCGGGGTGTTCGGGGCCGAGGTGATCGCGGAGCCCGGCAGCGGGACCGTGTCGGTGGACGAGCGCTGGCGGATGCGCGCGGACCCGGACCTCGCCGCGCGGTGGACGCCCGCGCAGCTGGGCAGCGTGCTCATCCATCACGTCTGCCACCTGCTGCGGACGCACGCGGAACGGGCGCAGGGCACCGGGGTGTGGCCGGCGGAGAGCCCTGCCTGGATCCGCGCCGCGGACGCCGAGATCAACGACGACCTGGTGCCCGCCGGGCTCGACCTGCCCGGCTCGCCGGTCCTCCCGCACGACCTTGGCTCCACCGACGGGCTGCTCGCGGAACAGTACTTCGAGGGGCTGCGCGCGCTGAGGCGGACGCCGCCACCCGGGGCGAGCGGCGGGCGCGGGGGAGATACCACGGCCCGTTCGGCTGAAAATGAACAGGAAGCGGCGGGAGGCTGGCTTGACTGCGGGAGCGGCGCGGACGGGGTGCCGCGGCCCGGCGACGAGCAGGGGGGACGGCCCGCCTGGCAGGCCGAACTGCTGCGCCGACAGGTCGCGCAGGACGTGATCGCGCACGGCAGGCAGGCGGGGACCGTGCCGGCCGGGCTGCTGCGGTGGGCGGAGGCGATGCTCAGCCCGAAGGTCGACTGGCGGAAGATGCTCGCGGCCGAGCTGCGCCGGGCCGTGGCCGAGGTCTCCGGGGCGGTCGACTACTCCTACCGGCGGCCGTCGCGCCGTTCGGCCGTGGCCGGCGACGTCGTGCTGCCGGCGCTGCGGCGGCCGGTGCCCGAGGTCGCGGTGGTCTGCGACACGTCGGGCAGCATGACCGAGGACCTGCTCGCCAACGCGCTGGCCGAGGTCGAGGGGCTGCTGCGCGCCGTGGGGCTGGCGAGGCAGGTGCGCGTGCTCGCCTGCGACACGGCGGTCGCGCCCGCGCAGCGGGTCAGCTCGGCGCGCCAGGTCCAGCTGGTCGGCGGCGGCGGCACGGACATGGGGGCGGGGATCGCCGCGGCGGTCGCGCTGCGGCCGCGGCCGGCGGTCACGGTCGTGCTGACCGACGGGTTCACCCCGTGGCCGGGGCAGGCCCCGAAGGGAACCCGGGTCGTGGTCGGCCTGCTCGGCCCGCGGGCGCCCGACGCGCCGCAGTGGGCGCGCGCGATCCGGGTGCAGGACGACTGAGCCGTCACGGCCCGCCCCCGGGCTTGCCCTGCGCCCGGCTTGCCCTGCCCGGGGCTTGCCCTGCCCGGTTTGCCGGCCCCGGTTTTGCCTGCCGGGGGCGGAGATGATGTCCTAGCGGATCATGAAGCATCCGCCGAAGCCGGAGCCGCTGACGCTGGCCGTGATCGCCCTCACGTTCGGGTCGGGTGCGATGGACGTGGCCTGCTTCACCAGGGTGGGCGGCGTGTTCGCCAGCGTGATGACGGGCAACATCGTGCTGTGGGGGCTGGCCGTGGCCCGCGGGTCGCTGGCGCTGTTCAGCCACGCGACCGTTTCCCTGGCCGGCTACGTCGTCGGCGTGATCGGGGGGACCAGGATCGCCTACGGCCTGAGGTCTTCGTCGGGCGAGGAGGGCGGGGTGTGGCCGGGGCACGTCACCTGGGCACTGCGGGCCGAACTCGTGCTGCTCGCCGGGTTCGCCGTCGGCTGGGAGGTCAGCGGCGGGCAGCCGACGGGCTGGCCGCAGTACTGCCTGCTCGCGGTGGCGGCGGCGGCCATGGGCGTGCAGGCGGCCGCGGCCAGGGACATGGGCCTGGCCGAGGTGACGACCACGTACCTGACCGGGACGCTGACCGCTCTGGTCGGCTCGCTGGCCCACCCGGACAAGGAGACGCCGCACCGGTACCGGCGGTTCGGCGTGCTGTCCGGCCTGGCCGCTGGGGCCTGCCTGAGCGGGCTGCTGATCGCCACCGCGGCGGACGTCATGCCGGTCCTGCCGCTGGCCGGGCTTGTCACCGCGCTCGTGGTTGCCGCGAGGAACCGCCGTCACCGGCCGGGGTAGAAGAGAATTTCGTTATCGTGGGTCTTTACTGCCCTCGGGGGGGAAGTAACGACCCACGATCCTGGGGCGGCGGCGGCGGGGAGCACGGAATGTCAGTGGGGGGTGTCAGCATGTGGGGGTGAGACCTGCGTTGAAGGCCGGGCTGCTGCCGGTGTGGCGGGGACGGGACACGCTGCAGATCGGGGTGGACCCGCGGCGGGCGGTCGCGCTGACCGGGCTGGGGCCGGCCGCCGCCGTGATCAGCCTGCTGGACGGGAGCCGGGACCGGGCGGCGCTGATCGCCGCGGCGCAGACGTACGGGATCGGGCCGGAGGCGACCGGGCAGGTGCTGGCGACGCTGGCGGCGGCCGGGGTGCTCGACGACTTCCCGGCCCGGCTGCACGCCAGCATGCCGGACGAACTGCGCGCGCGGCTGGCTCCGGAACTGGCTGCCGCCTCTTTGGCGTACGGGGACGGCGACGGCGGGGCGCGTACCCTCGCGCGCCGGCGGGCCGCCTTCGTCCGGGTACACGGGGCCGGGCGGACCGGCGCGTGCGTGGCGACGTTCCTCGCGGCCTCGGGCGTCGGGCGGGTCGCGTGCACCGACCCGG
>JASHTQ010000266.1 GCA_030040475.1 Streptosporangiaceae bacterium | reverse complement strand
CGGTCGATCACCGGCCCGACCACCCGGCCGGTCAGCTTGCCCGCCTCGATGCCGAGTTCGTTGGCGGCCACGTAGCCGATCCCGAGTTCGGCCGCCAGCGGCCCGATCACCTGGATGAATCCGCCGCTGACGATGCCGAACTTGTACCCGAGCTCGCCCAGCGTCCTGATCAGCGTCCGGGCGCCCGCGGTGAGCCGCAGTTCGCGCCGCACGTCGTCGAGGACCCCGGCGTCGAGCCCGGCGAGCAGGGCCACCCGCTCGCGCAGCGAGGCGGCAAAGTCCAGCTCGCCGCGCATCGCCGCCGAGGTGACGTCCGCGACCTGCTGCGCGCGGCCGGCCCGCGCCGCGAGCAGGTCGATCACCTCGTCCTTGATGAGGGTGGAGTCCACGTCCATCACGACCAGCCGCAGCGCCCGCCGGTGCAGGCCGCTGCGCTGGACCGCCACGTCGACGCCGACCTCGGCCGCCGCGCCGGCCAGATCCGCGCGCAGCGCGGCCGGGTCCCCGCCGGAGACGTCCATCTCGATGCAGGTCACCGGGCGCTGCGCGAGCCGGCCGATCCGGTCGATGTTGGCTCCGCTGGCCGCGATCCGGCCCGCGATCGTGCCGATCGCGCCCGGGCGCAGCGGGCTGCCAAGCAGCGTGACGTGCAGCCGCCCGGACCTGGCCGGCGCGTCGGCGCGGCCCGAGCCGGCCGTGATCTCCGCCTCCAGGCCCAGGTCGGCGGCCAGCCCGCTGACCGCGGCGTGGATGCCGGTCAGGTCCGGCTGCAGGTCGCAGCCGAGCAGCACGCCGAGCACCAGCTTGCCGCGGATGACCACCTGCTCGATGTCGAGCACCCGCAGCGGGTGGGCGGCCAGGCTGCCGAACAGCCTGGAGGTGACGCCCGGCCGGTCCGGGCCGGTCAGGGTGACGAGCAGGGTGATCCGCTGGCCGTTCATCGCGGGCGCCAGGCTACCGCACCCGCGCGAACCCGGCCGCCCCAGCCCTATGACGGCGGCCCCTACGGCAGCAGCAGGTGCACGTCGCCGAACTCGTGCCAGAGGTACTCCGCCCTGATCGCCGCCTCGTAGCACCGGCTCAGCAGGTCAGCGTCGGCGAACGCGGCCAGCATCCGCAGGTGCGAGGACCGCGGCTCGTGCAGCCCGGTGAGCAGCCCGTCCACCGCCCGCACCCCGGTTTCCGGCGTCACCACGTGCGACGTCCAGCCCGCCGACGCCGCGACCTCGCCGTAGCGACCGTCCCGCCCCGCCGCCAGCGCGGCCGTTTCTATGGCCCGAACGACGGTGGTTCCTGCCGCAACGACACGACCGCCGCTTGCCCGCACGTGGTTGATCAGCCGGGCGGTCGCGGGCGGGACGTCGTAGGCCTCGGGGTAGGGGTCCTCGTCGGCCTCCAGCGAGGACACCCCGGCGTGCAGGGTGACCGGGGCGATCAGCACGCCGCGGGCGACCAGGTCGGTGACCACGGCGGGGGTGAACGGCCGGCTCGCCGACGGCATCTCCGCGCTGCCCGGCTTGGTCGCGAACACCGTCTGGTAGGACGCGAGCCCCCACTCCCGCGGCACGTAGGAGTACCTGATCGGGACGCCGTGCCGCAGCAGGTAGGGCACCACGGCGACGGACAGCCTGGCCCGCCACAGCCGGGCCGTGGCCCGGCCCTGCAGGGTCAGGATCGCGCCGCCGGGCAGGCCGATGACCTGGCCGGGATACCCCCCTTCGTTCGGCATAGATGTCTTGTCTTTGATCTTCCTGAGCTCAACCAGCCACGAGCCGTCGGCTTGCGGCGTCGAGAAGTGGACCGCGAGCCCGCCGCCGGCCCGCACCTGCGCGGGCAGCGTGCCGGTGTTGTTGATGACGAGCAGGTCGCCAGGGAGGAGCAGGCCGGGCAGGTCGCGGAAGGCGTGGTGGCTGATCTGGCCGGCGGACCGCCGGCTGACAAGCAGCCGCACGCCGTCCCTCGGCACGCCGCGCGCCTCGGGCGGGTCGTGCGCCTCCAGTTCCGGCGGCAGGGCGAAGTCGATGACCATGCGCTCACCTGGCCACGGGCATCAGGTGGGCGGCCCGGTACCTGCCGCTCGGCAGGCGCTGCGTGATCAGCCGCAGGAACGCGGGCACGATCTCCGCTGGCAGCGGGCGGTCGGAGATGTCCTCGCCGGGGAAGGCCAGCTGGTGCATGTCGGTGCGGATGTCGCCGGGATCGGCCCACCATACCCGGATCGCGAGTTCCTCGGCCGCGAGCACGTTCGAGGCCTGCTCGAGCGCGGCCTTGGCGGCGCCGTAGCCGCCCCAGCCCGCGTACGCCTCCACCGCCGCGTCCGAGGTGATGTTCAGCACCGCGCCGCCCCGGGCGCGCAGCGCGGGCAGCACCAGCTGGGTCAGCGCGATCGGCGCGATCACGTTCGCCTCGAAGGCGGCGCGCAGCTCGCCGACCGGGTAGTCGGCGAGCGCGGGCAGCGGGCTGGCGCCGAGCGTGCCCGCGTTGTTGACGAGCAGGTCAAGCCGGCCCGCGGCGGCTCGGGCCAGGACGGCACGGTGCGCCGGGTCGGTCACGTCGCCGGGGATCGCGGTGACGCGGCCGCCCAGGGCGTGAATCCGGTTCGCGGCCGCGTCAAGCGCCATCGTGCCGCGAGCGTCGATGATGAGGTCGTAGCCCTCGCGGGCGAGCCCGACGGCCAGCGCCCGGCCGAGCCCGCGGGAGGCCCCCGTGACCATTGCTATCGGTGTCTCCATGCCTACCGACGCTAGGCGGCCGCGGTGCCAAGCGCATCGGTCCCGCGGCCCGGCGGGCCTGGTCCGATGGTCCTAGGACCGCCGCCCGATGCCGGATCGCCGTGCGGCGGATAACGTCGGGTGCATGGGCGACGGCTTGGACGAGCTGTACAAGGTGAGCCAGGCGGTGCTCTCGGTCACCAGGCAGATGCCCGTCAGGGACGTGCTGCAGGTGATCGTGCGGTCCGCGCGGTCGCTGGTCGGCGCGCGCTACGCCGCGCTCGGCGTGCCCGACGAGGGCGACTCGTTCGCCGAGTTCGTGGTGGACGGGATCAGCGGGGCGCAGTGGGCGGCCATCGGGCCGCTGCCGCGCCGCCACGGCATGCTCGGCGTGCTGCTCAACTCCGGCAAGACCGAACGCCTGGCCGACATCAGGGCCGACCCGAGGTTCGAGGGCTGGCCGGCCGCCCACCCGAGCATGTCGCACTTCCTCGGCGTGCCGGTAAAGGAGGGCGAGGTCGTCCTCGGCATCATCTTCGCGGCCAACAAGGTGCAGGCCGCGGCGGCCGGCCACGGGTTCACCAAACGCGACGAGGAGATCCTGTCGCTGTTCGCCGCGCACGCCGCGATCGCGCTGACCAACGCCCGGCTGTACGAGCACAGCCGGGAGCTCTCCGTGGTACAGGAGCGCTCCAGGCTGGCCAGGGAACTGCACGACGCGGTCACGCAGAAGCTGTTCGGCATCAGGGCGCACACCAGGGCCGCCGCGGTGCTCGCGGGCCGGGAGCCCGCCGACCCGGGCCGGGTCAAGGCCGAGATCGAGGTGGCGGACGCGCTGGCCGCGGAGGCGCACGCCGAGCTGCGCGCGATCATCGACGGCCTGGCCCCGCCGGACCTCTCGGCCGCCGGGCTGGCCGAATCGCTGCGCAGGTACGCCGTGCTGGCCGGGCGCGCGCACGGCGTCACGGTCTCGTTCACCGCCGGCGACCTGCCCGCGCTCGGCACCCGGGTGGAGGCGGCGCTGTACCGGGTCGCCCAGGAGGCGCTGCACAACGCGCTGCGGCACTCCGGCGCGGCCCGGATCGGCGTGTCCCTGTCCCGGACCGGACGCCGGGTCGTCCTGCAGGTGTCCGACGACGGGCGCGGGTTCGTGCCCGAGGCGCCGTCGGCCGGCGTCGGCCTGGCCTCGATGACCGAACGCGCCGCCGCCGCGGGCGGCAAGCTGACCATCCGCTCCGGCGCGTCTGGCACCCTGGTACGGATGACGGTCCCTGCGGTCGGCGGAGGCGATCGATGACACAGCCCATCACCGTCCTGATCGTCGACGACCACCCGGTCGTCAGGCAGGGCCTGCGCGCCCTGCTCGCGGTCCAGGACGGCATCGAGGTGGCAGGCGAGGCCGGCGACGGCGACACCGCTCTTGACCTGGCCGCCGCGCACGCGCCCGACGTGATCCTGCTCGACCTCAGGCTGCCCGGCCGGGACGGCATCGCGGTGCTCGGCGAGCTGGCGGCCCGCGGCAGCGCCGCCCGGGTGCTCGTGCTGACCAGCGCGACCGAGCCCGGATATGCGAGCGCGGCGCTGCGGGCCGGCGCGGCCGGCGTGCTGTACAAGGACGTGGACCCGGACGCGCTTGTCCGGGCGATCCGCTCGGTGCACGACGGCCACCTGCTGCTCGCGCCCGAGGCGGCCGGATCGCTGGTGCAGCCGGCCGGACGTTCGGCCGGCGGCGTGGACGCGCTGACCAGGCGCGAGCGCGAGGTGCTCGCGGAGCTCGCCAAGG
>JASHTQ010000265.1 GCA_030040475.1 Streptosporangiaceae bacterium | reverse complement strand
CGGCCTGCCAGCGGCTGAGCGTTGCGGTCAGCGCCTGCACGAGCAGCGCGGCCGAGGAGAGGTTGGTCGAGATCCCCTTCGTGAGCGGCAGGAACGAGTCCAGCACGCCGGCCGCGATCGTCGCGGCGGCGAAGATCAGCGGCAGCCGCAGCGCGGCGCCCGCCATCCGCCGCCCGCGGCTGCGGGTGGCCTGGGCCGTCAAGCAGGCGTGCACTCAGGTCGCCGCGGCGGACCTGGGGTACGGCGACCCGCGCGGCAACCCGGTGCTGCGCGAGGTGCTCGCCGGGTACCTGCGACGGGTGCGAGCCGCCGCCGCCAGCCCGGCGCGGATGATCATCAGCACCGGCTTCGCGCAGGGAATCAACCTGGTGCTGCGTGCCCTGGCCGGTCAGGGCGGCGTGACGTGCGTGGCCTTCGAAGACCCCGGTTACGGCAGCGCGCAGGACGACGAAACGGTTCGCGCGGCCCCTGGCGATGGGCATTCGGGTCACGTACGTGCCGGTCGACGAGCAAGGCGTCGTGGTGAGCGAACTGGCGGCCAGCGGGGCCCAGGCTGTCGTGGTCACCCCGGCGCACCAGTCCCCCAGCGGGGTGGTCCTGTCCCCGGCACGGCGTCAGGCCCTGATCGACTGGGCGCGGCGCGGCGGCGGATACGTGATCGAGGACGACTACGATTCGGAGTTCCGCTACGACTCCGAATCCGTCGGCGCGCTGCAGGGCCTGGCCCCAGATCACGTCTTCCCGCTCGGCACCACCAGCAAGGCGCTGGCGCCCGCGGTCCGCCTCGGCTGGGTCCACGCCCCGTCGTCGCTGGCCTCAGCGGTCGCGGCCGAAAAGCAGATGAGCGACCGCGGTTCCTGCACGCTGGACCAACTCGCGCTGGCGACCCTGCTCACGAGCGGCCGGTACGACCGCCACCTGCGGCGGATGCGAACCGTCTACGGCGCCCGCCGCACCGCGCTGACCAGCGCGTTCGCCAGGCACACCCCCCGGGTCCTGCGCACCGGGCTGGCGGGCTTCGGGAACGTCCGGGAGCGAGCCATCGAGCCCGCCATCGCCGCCGTCGCCGACCTGCTCAGCTGACCGCCGTGCCACAAGCCGCGGCCCGCGCCCGGTGCGGTCCTTTTCTTTCCGGCCGAACGATAGGTGGCGGGTGTGCCCGCGCCCGTGTCACTGGCCAGGTGCCTCTTGTTCGGCCGAACTCGGCGCGACGATATCGATAGCCGGGATGGTCACCTGGCCCTTACTGTTCAGCACCATCGGGCCTCTTGACGAGGCATCATGGGACATCGGCGGCTGAGGCTCGGTAAGGATCAGGTCCATGGCGTACGTGATCGAGATTCCGGTGGAGACCGGGGGAAATCTGCTTGTCCAGGCGACAGCGGATGACCTGCCCGACGGGCTGGAGCTTGCGGCCGTGCGGCCGGGCGAGATAGCCGCGCGGGCCAGGGAATCGGTGGAAGCGGCCATCGACAAGCTCAAGCCCGCGATCGGCGCGGTGACCGACCGGCTGAAGGCGATGGCCGCGGACGAGGTGACGGTCGAGTTCGGTATCGTGCTGGGCGCCGAGGCAGGCGCGATCGTCGCCAAGGGCACCGCGGAGGTCCATTTCACGGTGACACTTAATTGGAAGCGCTCAGCTTCAGGCGAGCAGGATCCAGCAGGGCACGGTTCGGTGGAGGGACGAAATGGTGGCTGAGTCGTCGCCGGACGGGTTCATCGTCCGGATCCTCGGGCCGGGTGGCGGTCCGGTAGGACTCGGTGCGCTGGTCACCGGCAGGCACATCGTGACGTGCGCGCACGTGGTCAACGCGGCGCTCGGGCTGGATGCCAGGGCGCAGGGTCAGCCGACGGGAACCGTGGCGCTTGATTTCCCGCTGGCCGGGCCGGGCGGCTCGCCTGCTTTAAGAGCGACCGTCGAGCGGTGGCTGCCACCGCCCCGCGAGGGCGTCACCGGCGACGACGTGGCCGGCCTGGCGCTGGTCGGCGAGGTGGCGCCGGCCGGGAATGCGGCGGCGCGGCTGGCCGTCGATGCGCCGCGGCCGGGCCGGGCGGTAAGGGTCTTCGGGTACCCGGCCGGGAGACCGGACGGGGGATGGGTCGAGGCCGCCATCCGGGGTCCGGTCGGCAGCGGCCGGCTCCAGCTGGATTCGGATTCGGCGCTGCGGGTGCAGCGGGGCTTCAGCGGCAGCCCCGTCTTCGACGACGCCATCGGCCGGGTGGTCGGACTGGTCGCGTTGGCTCCGGCGGGGGCCTCGGATCGGGACAGCTACGCGATCGGCGTCGACCGGCTGCGCCTGGCGTGGCCGGAGGTACTGGGCGGACGCTGGCAGCACGCCGGCGGCGCCGTGCAGGGCCGCGGCAGGGACGAACTCACGATCTTGCACGTCTCCGACACGCAGTTCGGCGCGCATCACCTGTTCGGGGGCAACGGCCTCACCGCCTCAGACCGGGCCGAGGACACGCTGTTCGGCCGGCTCCACCGCGACCTGGCCGACCTCGCGCGCCAGGATCGGCTGCGGCCGGATCTGCTCGTGGTCACGGGCGACCTGGCCGAGTGGGGGCTGCCCAGCGAGTTCAGGCAGGTCAGCGAGTTTCTGGAGGCCCTGTCCGAGGCGGTGGAGATTCCGAGGCGGCACGTGGCCATCGTGCCGGGCAACCACGACATCAACAGGAAGGCCTGCGCGGCCTACTTCGCGGAGCAGGACAGCGAGGAGGC
Source organism: Streptosporangiaceae bacterium (assembly GCA_030040475.1). The sequence continues at coordinate 11,878 of JASHTQ010000265.1, read as the reverse complement.
CGAACCGGTCGCGCCGTACTGGCCCAAGTGGCGGCAGTTCGCGGCCGCGTTCGGGGACTTCTACGCCGACGTCGACCGCGTCACCTTTACCCCGGACGAGCCGTGGACGCTGTTCGAGATGCCCGAACTCGCAGTCGTGGTGGCCGGCTTGAACTCCACCATGGCCGAGAGCCACCTCGACGGCGATCATTTCGGGTGGGTCGGGGAGCACCAGCTGAGGTGGTTCGCGGACCGGCTGGCCGATTACCGCGCCAAGGGCTGGCTGCGGCTCGTGGCGGTCCATCACAACGTCGTCCGCGGCGCGGTGCTCGACGAGGAGAACCTCCGCGACTCCGACGACCTGGACCGGCTGCTCGGCGAGCCTGGCCTGGCGAACCTGCTGCTGCACGGGCATACCCACAACGCGCAGCTGAACGTGCTGCCATCGGGCCTGCCGGTGCTGTCCACCGGGAGCGCGGCCGTCGACGCGGCGGCGCGGCCGACCGAGGTGCCCAACCAGTACCAGCTGATCACGGTGCGCCGCGACGGCTTCACCAGGTACGCCCGCCAGTACGCGCTCGGGCAGCGACGCTGGATCGGCGACACCCGGATCAGCCGGACCGGCTCCGACTGGCGCGAGAGCCGCCCCCACGAGCTGACCGACGTCGGCCTCGCGTTCCCGCAGTCGGGCACCGTCCTGAGCAGAAGCAACGCCGGAGGCCCGAAGACGCGGGGCGTATCCGACCGGAATCCAGCGGACGGCGCCGGCGCCGAGAGCCGTGCCGACGCCTCACCCGGCTCGCGCCGGCTGGCCGGCCCGCGGGAAGAACTCCTGGACCGCGTCGCCGAGGCGACCAGGACGCGTTTCCCGCAGGCGACCGTCACCGAGCGGCCCGGCGGCGGCTACCTCAGGGTGTCCCATCCGTTGCCGGGCGGCGGCGCGGAGCAGCAACCGGTGGGGGTCATCGAGGGGGGCGCGACCCAGGAGGCGGTCGACGAATTCGTCACGGGCGTGCACGCCACGTTCGCCGCGGCTGATCCGCTGGTGCGCTCCGAGCTCGTTTACGGCGGTCCGCCGGCGCCGAGCCAGCTGGTGGCGCAGACGCTGCGGCGCGGTGTCAGGCTGCGCAGCCTGATCGAGTACGAAGGCCTGCTCGACCTGCGGCCGCTGGCCGAGGCACAGCGCGAGCGGCTAGCCGCGGACAGGCTCTATCCGGAACGGCTGTACGTCCCGCAGCGCTACCGGATCGTGGCGGGCGGCGACGACGGCGTTCAAACCGGCCTGATTGAGCGAGCCATCTCGTGGCTCGGCGCCGACGACGCGCGCCTCGTACTGGTGCTGGGGGACTTCGGCCGGGGGAAGACGTCGTTCCTGCGGCAGCTGGCGCGGACGCTGCCCGCCGAGCTGCCCGGCCTGCAGCCCATCCTGGTGGAGCTGCGCGGCCTTGAGAAGGCGCCGACGCTGGACGAACTGCTCAATCAGTACCTGGTCAGGCAGGGAGTGGAGGACATCAGCCCGGCCAAGCTCCGTTACATGATCCACAGCGGCCGGGTCGGGCTGCTTTTCGACGGCTTCGACGAGCTCGAGCTCCGCGTCGGCTACGACAACGCCGCCGACTACCTGCAGGTCCTGCTCGATTCTGTGGCCGGGCGGGCCAAGGTCGTGCTCACCAGCCGGACCCAGCACTTCCGGTCTACCGAGCAGGTCAAGACCGCGCTCGGCGAGCGGGTGAGCACGCTGACCGCGAGCCGGATGGTGGTGCTCGAGGACTTCTCCGAGGAACAGATCGTCCAGTTCCTGACCAACCTGTTCGGCGACGAGGACCGGGCCCGGGCACGCTTCGATCTGCTCGGCGACGTCGGCAACCTGCTCGAGCTCGCGCACAATCCCCGGATGCTCGCCTTCGCCGCCGAGATGGACGAGGACCGGCTGCGTGCCGTCCAGCGTCACGAGGGGCGCATCAGCGCGGCCGATCTCTACCGGGAGATCATCGACTTCTGGCTCACCGAGGAGGCCGAACGGCAGCGGCATCGCGGCGGGCTGCCGTCCCTGCGCAAGGAGGAACGGCTATCCGCGTGTACCGCGCTGGCCCTGCGGCTGTGGACGTCAAGGAACCCGACGATCGCGCTGAACGACCTGTCCGCCGAGGTCTCGGCGGCGCTGTCCGGCCTGGCCGAACGCGGCTACAGCGAGGAGCAGGCCAGCCATGCGATCGGATCGGGCAGCCTGCTGATAAGGACCGACGACGGCGCGTTCGCCTTCGTGCACCAGTCGGTGATGGAGTGGCTGGTCGCGCACGCCGCAGCCCGGGACCTGGACCACCCGCGTACCCAACAGATCCTGACCACGCGGCGCATGTCGAGGGTGATGACCGAGTTCTTCGCCGACCTGGCCGGGCACCCGGCCGCGCGCCGGTGGGCGGCAGCCACGCTCGCGGATCCGCAGGCCTCGCAGGCCGCCAAGCAGAACGCGCTCGCCATCGCCGACCGCGCAGGTCAGCCAACTACGGATGATCGGGCCGGAGGCGAGTCCCCGCGGCAGAATCTGGCCGGAGTGGACCTGCGCGGCCAGGACCTCACCGGCCGCGACCTGCGCGGAGCCGACCTGCACGGAGCCGACCTGCACGGCATGCGGCTGCGGGATATCGACCTGACCGGAGCCGACCTGACCGAAGCTGACCTGACCGCCGTACGGCTGGTGGGAGGCTCGCTGCGGGGCGCGACCCTTACCGGAAGCACCTGGGCTCGTGCCGCGCTGCTCGGGACCGAGGGACTCGGCGATCTTATGACCACGGCAGAACTCCGCACGGCGGCGGTCGTCGGCCGTGACCCGGCCGAGGTCATGATCCAAACGGGAGGAATGCCCTACAGCGTGACGTTCTCACCCGACGGCACCCTCGTCGCCGTCAGCAGGTACAGCGTCGTCGATCTTGTCGACGCCGTGGACGGCATGACGATCCGAATCTTGCGCGGGCACACCGGCACGGTTCGAGGCGTGGCGTTCTCCCCAGACGGCGCCCTGCTCGCCACCGCCGCCGAGGACAACACCGCCCGGATCTGGGACACCACCACCGGCACCACCCGCACCGTCCTGGAAGGCCACACCAGCTCGGTGCGCGGCGTGGCGTTCTCCCCCGACGGCACCCTGCTCGCCACCGCCTCCGACGACCAGACCGCCCGGATCTGGGACACCACCGCCGGCACCACCCGCACCGTCCTGGAAGGCCACGCCAAACGGGTGCGCGGCGTGGCGTTCTCCCCCGACGGCACCCTGCTCGCCACCGCCTCCGACGACGACACCGCCCGGATCTGGGACACCGCCACAGGCGCCACCCGCACCGTCCTGGAAGGCCACACCAACTGGGTGACGGGCGTGGCGTTCTCCCCCGACGGCTCCCTGGTCGCCACCGCCTCCGACGACAACACCGCCCGGATCTGGGACACCGCCACCGGCACCACCCGCACCGTCCTGGAAGGCCACGCTCAATACGTGCTCAGCGTGGCGTTCTCCCGTGACGGTGCCCTGCTCGCCACGGGCTCCGACGACAGGACGGCGCGGATCTGGGACACCGCCACCGGCACCACCCGCACCACCCTGGAAGGCCACAACCGCTCCGTGCTCAGCGTGGCGTTCTCCCCCGACGGCGCCCTGCTCGCCACCGCCTCCGAGGACAAGACCGCCCGGATCTGGGACACCGCCGCCGGCACCACCCGCACCGTCCTGCAAGGCCACAACCGCTCCGTGCTCAGCGTGGCGTTCTCCCCCGACGGCGCCCTGCTCGCCGCCGCCTCCGACGACAACACCGCCCGGATCTGGGACCTGGCCACCGGCACCACCCGCACCGTCCTGGAAGGCCACACCGGCCAGGTGCGCGGCGTGGCGTTCTCCCCCGATAGCGCCCTGGTCGCCACCGCCTCCGACGACCAGACCGCCCGGATCTGGGACACCGCCGCCGGCACCACCCGCACCGCCCTGGAAGGCCACAACCGCCCCGTCAACTGCGTAGCCTTCTCCCCCGACGGCACCCTGCTCGCCACCGCCTCCGACGACCAGACCGCCCGGATCTGGGAGACCGCCGCCGGCACCACCCGCACCGTCCTGCAAGGCCACACCAACTGGGTGACCGGCGTGGCGTTCTCCCCCGACGGCACCCTGCTCGCCACCGCGGCCAACGACAGGACCGCCCGGATCTGGGAGACCGCCGCCGGCACCACCCGCACCGTCCTGCAAGGCCACACCAACTGGCTGACGGGCGTGGCGTTCTCCCCCGACGGCACCCTGCTCGCCACCGCGGCCAACGACCAGACCGCCCGGATCTGGGAGACCGCCGCCGGCACCACCCGCACCGTCCTGCAAGGCCACACTAGCTCGGTGCGCGGCGTGGCGTTCTCCCCCGACGGCGCCCTGCTCGCCACCGCCTCCGACGACGACACCAGCCGGATCTGGGATACCACCACCGGTGTCGTTCGGGCAATACTCAGGCAGTTCGCCGACGAAGGTTACGCGACGCTGACCGCCGACGGGTACAAGCTTGACGGTGACTTCGGTAACGACCTGTGGTGGGCCATCAAGCTGTGCCGGTTTGCGCCGGGGGAACTGGATCCGTACGTTCCGGGTCTGCGGCGGCTTGACCCGGACGAGCCGCTGTCCCTGCTCGCCAATGGCTCAGCTGCCGCGCAGACGGCAGGGCCGTGAAATAGGCGGCGACCGCGGCGGCCAGGCCCGCCACGGCGAGCCATGGTGAGCTGGCCGGGTGCAGGGCGAGCGCGGCGAGGACCGCGCCGGTGGCGATGACGCCGGCGACGCACGGGCGCAGCTGGGACTTGAGCCACCGGCCCGGGTGTACCCGAGGGGCGTCGGCGACGAGCAGGTAGCCGAGGATGAACAGGCCCTCGGCGGCCAGGGCAGCGGTTCCAGCGTGGGAGAAGGCGGCGGACGCGATCGCGGCCGTGACCGCTACCGCCGGGGCGGGCCGCAAGCGGAGGAACGTCGCGGCCAGCGCCGCCGCGACGCCGACGGCCGCGACGATGCAGGCCCAGGCTGGCGCCCAGGCGAGAGGCCAGGCGACGGCCAGCAGGCCGATGCCGAGGCCGACGAGGTTCATCGGGTTGGAGGTACGCCCGGGGACGGAAATCGGCGTGGTCATGGGCGGCCCGCCGGGGCAGGCGGGGCGGACAGGATGCTCGGGGCGCGGCGCTGGGCGGGCGGGGGCTGGCGGAGGGGGGCAAGGACGCTGTCGAGTTCGGAGTCCGCGTCCCAGCGGAGCACGGGGACGCCGAGGTCGCGGAGGGCGGCGTAGGTCGCGGCTCGGTCCAGGCGCCACAGACGCAGGGCGAGTGCCGACCGCGAGACCGCACGGGACATCCCGGGCCGCGGGGCGACGGCGGCCGGAGGCGCCGCGGGGGATGTCCCGGGCCTTGGCGCGAGGGTGGCGGGGGAAGCGTCGGGGGAGGTCGGAGGCTGCGCGTCGGAGGGGGGCTCGTGACGGAGGGTGTCGATCAGGATCAGCGGGTAGCCGCGCTGGCGGAGGTCGGTGATGGCGGTGAAGGAGCGGGGGTCCAGGAGGGGGGAGAAGACCACGACCAGGGTGCCTGGGGGCAGCGCGGTGCGGGGGATGCGGCCCACGTCGGGGGCGACGAAGCTGTCGTAGCGGGCCTCGAGCATCATCTCGGCGATTCGGTAGAACTGGCGGTCGCTGGAGGCCGGGCCTAGCCAGCGGAGCATGCCGCCGAGGACGACCAGGCCGGCCCGGTCGCTGACGCGCAGGTAGGCGGAGGCCAGGGCGGCGGCGCCGTGCACGGCCAGGTCCAGGGTGGCATCGGCCACCGGGCCCTGGCCGGCGAACGCGTCGATCATCAGCACCAGGTCGGCGGCGCGGGACGCGGCGCGCTGGTTGACGTGCAGCTGGCCGCGGCGGATGCTGACCGCGCGGTTTATGTCCCGGAGCTGGTCGCCTGGCACGTACGGGCGCAGGCCGGCGAACTCGACGCCGGAGCCGATGGCGCGGCCGGTGTGCTCGCCGATGCGGCGCAGCAGCTCGGCAGGGACCAGGCGGGGGCGGATCCTGGCCGGCCGGGGGAAGACCTCGATGCGATCCAGGGGGACGCGGAGCGACGCGGCCCATCCGGACTGGCCGGTCCGGCAGGAGACCGTGATCGTGCCGGGCGAGTAGCGGCCCCAGCGGGCCGGGCGGAGCACCCAGCTGGCGCTCGCGCGTGTTGCCGCCTGGACGATCCGTTCGGCGAAGGCACCCGTCGCGGGCGTGACCTGCGGAGCGGGGTCCAGGCTGAGGGTGATCGCGTCGAGCGGCGGGCCGCCGGGCGTGCGGACGGTGACCGCGATCGTCACGTCCTCGCCCTCGAAGCAGCGCGATCCCGACTGGGCGACGCGGACGAGCAGCTCGCTCGGCGGGCGGCGGCGCGGCATCAGGGCCAGCGCGCCCAGCGCGGGGGCGGCCAGCAGGAGCACGGCGGCCCGGCCGGTGAGGATCGCGGCGATCAGGCCGGCCAGGGCGGCGGTGGCCAGGCTGCTCAGCAGCGGCGACGGGCGCCAGCGAACGACGTGACGGACGCCTGGGTCCGGCGGGTCGGGCGAGCCATCAGTGGCGGCCGGGACTACAGGGACAGCTGGGACTGCAGGGGTAGCTGAGGCTGTGGAGGTGAAGGACGGCGGGTCGCGAGGTGCGACGGGCGGGGCAGCGGGCGGCGGGTCGCGGGGTGGGGTGGCGGGCGGCGGGGTGGCGGTGGAACCACCTGGGGGACGCGCGTCGGGGGGAGGTGCACCACGGTTCGTTCGGCTGGAAAATGGGTTTTTCATGGGGTGCTTCTTGGCACCGGGACGGTGGCCAGGACCTCGGTGGCGACGTCTTCGCCGGTTACCTGGCGAACCCACATCTCGGGGCGGAGGACTAGGCGGTGCGCCAGGGCAGGGACGGCGACCGCCTTGATGTCCTCGGGGGTCACGTAGCCGCGGCCGGCCAGGGCGGCGTGGCCGCGGGCCAGCTGGACCACGGCCAGCGTGCCTCTCGGGGAGGCGCCGACGGTGACCTGCGGGTGAGCCCGGGTGGCGGCGGTGAGCGCGACCACGTAGGCCAGCAGGTCCGGGTGCAGCTGCACGTCCTCGAGGGACTCGCGCATGGCGAGCAGGCCGGCCGCGTCGGTGAGCTGCGCGGGGTCCGGCGGGGCGGAACCGCGGGCCAGGCGGCGGCGGACCATCTCCGCCTCGCCGTCGGCGTCGAGGTAGCCGAGCCTGACCCGGGCGATGAACCGGTCCAGCTGCGCCTCGGGCAGCGGGTAGGTGCCCTCGTACTCGATCGGGTTGTCGGTGGCGAGGACGACGAAGGGCTGCGGCAGCGGGCGGGTCACGCCGTCGGCGCTGACCTGGCCCTCGGCCATCGCCTCGAGCAGCGCCGCCTGGGTCTTCGGCGGGGTCCTGTTGATCTCGTCGGCGAGCAGCAGGCCGGTGAAGACCGGGCCGGGGCGGAAGACCGGGTCCCCGGTGCGCAGGTCCAGGACGGTCGCGCCGGTCAGGTCCGCGGGCAGCATGTCCGGGGTGAACTGGACCCTGGTGAACTCCAGGCCGAGGACGGTGGCGAACGTGCGGGCCAGCAGCGTCTTGCCGAGGCCGGGCAGGTCCTCGATCAGGATGTGGCCGGAGGCGAGCACGCCGAGCAGCACCATCCGCACCGTGTCCCGCTTGCCGACGATGACCCGCTCGACCTCGGCGAGGATCCGCTCGCACTGCCGTGCGGTGCCGGCGATCGACCCGGCGGCTACTTGGGTCGCTTCGGCTGCCTGGCCCACCTCGGTCATGGTTCCTCCACCCCGGTGCGAACACGTTCCAGGGTAGACCGGTTCGGTCTGGTTAGACCGCGCCGAGGAGGTAGGCGAGGAGGATGACGACGAAGACGTAGAGCAGGTACAGGTTCACGTCGCCGGACTGCAGCGGGCGGATCGCGTCGGCGAGCCATTCGACCGCGCGCACGACCGGGCGGTACAGGTACCGCTCGAACAGCGGGGTCACCCTGGCCTCGTAGTGCACCGGGCCGGAACGGCCCGCCGGGTCGTCGGCGCTGGCACGGCGGACCGAGACCGACGGCCGGTACAGGGCGTCGAAGGTGACCCGGGTCGGCGCGGAGAACGTCATCGCGGAGTACTGCATCCGCGGCCGGAAGCTGACGATGCCGCCGTCCCAGACGGGGACGGTGACGCTGGCCGCCCGGGGGCGGCCGGCCAGGAAGATGAGCAGCGGGACGGCGCACGCGGCGGCCAGGAACACCGCCAGGTAGGTGGGCGAGAACCCGGAGAACTTGGTGTGCGCCGGGATCACGGTGAGGTTGCCGGGCAGCAGCAGCGGCCCGAGGCTGGTCCCGGTGACCGTGTGCGCGGCGCGGGACAGCCCGGCGAGCATGACCGGGGCGCCGACGGCCAGCGCCGCGCACGCCACGGCGAGCAGCGCCGGGCCGGCCACCGGCTGGCCCTTCTCGGTGGCGGCGGCGGCCTGCCGGGTCCTCGGCATGCCCAGGTACGGGATGCCGAAGCCGCGGACGAACGCGTAGATGGCCAGGCCGCCGGTCAGCCCGAGGATGGCGGCGGCGAGCACGATGAGGATGGCGATCAGGTGGCTGCCGGTGCGGAACCCCTGGAACAGCCCCTGGAAGATCAGCCACTCGCTGACGAAGCCGTTCAGCGGCGGCAGCGCGGCGATGCCGAGGGTCCCGGCGAACGCGATCACCGCGCTGCGCGGCAGCCTGTGCACCAGGCCGCCGAGCCGGTCCATGTCCCTGGTTCCGGTCGCGTGCTCGACCACCCCCGCCTCCATGAACAGCAGCGTCTTGTAGCAGCCGTGGTTGGCGACGTGGTAGAGGCCGGCGATGAGCAGCAGGGCGGCGAGGGCGTCCTGCCGGTAGGCGTGGAAGATCATGGCGGCGCCGAACGCGGTCACGATGATCCCGGTGTTCTCGATCGTGGAGAAGGCGAGGAACCGCTTGATGTCGCGTTCGGCCAGCGCGTACAGGATGCCGATGGCGGCGGTGATCGCGCCGGCGGCCATCGTGACCAGGCCGGGCCACGCGCCGCCGACCGGGACCAGCCGGAAGGCGAACAGCGCGATGCCGTAGCAGCCGAGCTTGACCACGACCCCGGACAGGAACGCCGACCCGTCCGCGGGGGCGACCGGGTGCGCCTCAGGCAGCCAGACGTGCAGCGGGACCAGGCCGGCCTTGAAGCCGAACCCGGTCAGCGCGAGCAGGTAGGCGGCGGCCCGCCAGCCGTCGGGGACGAGGTGACCGCGGGCGGCGATCAGGTCCAGCTGGGTGGCGTTCGTCTTCGCGGCGAGGATCACGAACGCGGCCACGACGAGCAGGAAGCCGATCTCGGACAGCGCGAGGAACCAGAAGGCGCCGCGGGCCGACTCCTCCCGTCGCGGATGCCGCAGGATGATCAGGTAGCAGGCCAGGCTCATCGTTTCCCAGGCGACCAGGAACGTCACCATGCCGCCCGCGGCCAGCACGGCCAGGCAGGCGAGCAGGGCCAGGTTGTAGGCCGCCAGGTAGATCGCCGTGCCGCGGGAGGGCTCGTGATAACGGGGCGCGTACAGCGCGATCGCCACCGCGACGATGCCGAGCAGCGCCACGAACACCCCGGCCAGGCTGGTCATCTGGAGCTGGAGGGGCCCGCCGACGAGCGTCTGGCCGCCGGGGGCGACGACCTTGGTGTCGCCGTAGATCAGCGACCATCCGCCGGACGCCACCGCGGCGGCGCCGGCCAGGGCGGAGACGGCGCAGCAGGCGATCATCCCCGGCCGGCGGGATCCGGCAAGCAGCCCGGTGACGGCGGCGGCCAGCCACGCGCCGCCCGCGCCGTAGAGGATGTCGAGCGGGTTCACGGCTCACCCCCGGGTTCGGCCACGAACGTCAGGTCCCGGACCTTTTCGGTCAGCCGGCCGACCGCGACGCCGAGGCCCTGCAGCAGGGCCAGCGGGCTCGGCGGGCAGCCGGGGATCCATACGTCGACCGGGAGGACCGCGGATACCTCGCCGAGCACGAACGGGTCCTTGCGGTACACGCCGCCGAGCGCGCACGCGCCGGTCGCGACCACGACCTTGGGCCCGGGCATCGCCTCGTAGGTCTTGCGCACCGCCGTCTCGAACGCCCGCACCATCGGACCGGTGACCAGCAGCAGGTCCGCGTGCCTCGGCGCGGGGGTGAAGAAGAAGCCGAGCCGGTGCAGGTCGTAGTGCGGGGCGGAGAGCAGCCGGATCTCCTGCTCGCAGACCGCGCACGATCCGGTGTCCAGGGTACGGATGTGCAGGCTGCGGCCGAACTGCGCCGCGATCGTGTCGCGCAGCCGCGCCGCGGCCTGCGCGGTGGCCGCCGCCTCGTCCGCGGGCCCGTCCGGGGCCTGGTTCGCGGGCCTGCCCAGGTCCGGGTTCATCGCTCGCCGCCGAGGATCGGGATCTGCTTGACGAGCGCCTCGCGGGTCGTGGCGGCAAGCTCGAACTGCCCGCTCGAGATGACCGCGTCCGGCGCCGCCACGGCGGCTTCCGCGGCGCACCTGCCGCAGCAGGTGCAGGCGCCGACGTCGAAGACCAGGACGTCGTCTCGCCTGCTCAGCGCGGCGCTCGGGCATACCGCGACGAGACGGTCGGCAACCTGGCGGGTGAGCAGCCGCGGGCGGAACGCGGGCGGCGTCGGCAGCGCCGCGGCCGAGGCGTCCGGCCGGGCCGGATAGCGCGTGGTCACCACGCCGCGACGCAGGCCCCGGTAGAACCACAGCGGCATCGCGCCTTACCTCCTTCTCGCGGGAGCGCTCACCGGGCCAGGCCGGCCGCGGTCAGCCAGAAGCTGGCCTCGATGATCGGGATGTCGGTGAACACGTTCTGGGACCGGCAGGCGTCGTCGAATCCGCGCCAGTTGCGCACCGACCCCGGGCGCAGCCGCGCCCGGCTGATCCGGCCTGTCTCGTCCAGCTGGACCCAGGCCAGGGCCTCGCCGCGGGCCGATTCTGCCCAGCCGAGGCCGGCCCCGCCGCCGTCTGGAAGCTCGACACGGCCGGACGCGGTGCCCTGGTCAAGGAACTCGCCGACAAGCCGGACCGACTCCGCCGCCTCGCCGAGCAGCACCTGGAAGCGGGCGAGCACGTCGCCGCCCTCGGCGGTGAAGACGGTGACCGGGCGCTCGGCGTAGGGGCCGGCCGCCGCGCCGCCGCGGGTGCCGGTGGCGCGGGCGTCGGTGACCAGGCCGGTGGCCCGCGCGACCGGGCCGACCAGGCCGAGGCGACGGGCCTGCTCGGCGGTGAGGATGCCGGTGGCCTCCAGCCGGTCGACGAAGGAGTTCGTGTTCAGCAGCGCGTCGGCGGCGCGGCGCAGTTCGGCGTAGGCGCCGGGCAGGTCGCGGCGGAGCGCGTCGGCGTCCGGGGCGCGGCTGACCCCGCCGGGGGTGACGACGCCGAACAGGTACCTGTGGCCGAAGGCGGCCGCGTTGACCCGCAGCAGCCGTTCCAGCGCGATCTCGGCGGCGGACTGGCCCACCGTCAGGCCGGTGGACTGGCACAGCGCCGCTGTTGCCGCCGCGTGGTTGTACAGCCGCTCGAGCTCGAGCGCGACCGCCCTGGTCCTTGCCGCCTCGGCCGACGGCGCGACGCCGAGGGCCGCCTCCGCCGCGGCGGCGAACGCCCAGCCGAGCGCGACCGCGCTGAGCCCCTCCACCCGCTCGGCGAGGAAGGCGCCCTCGTCCGGGGTGGTGCCGCGCAGCCGCCATTCCACGCCGCGGTGCTTGTGCCAGGCGAACAGGTACAGGTCGACGACTTCCTCGCCGCTGGTGACCAGGCCGTAGTACAGGCTCTCCACGCCGACCTGGCGAACCGGCCCGAACGGGAACTCGAAGGCCTGCCCGCCCAC
>JASHTQ010000264.1 GCA_030040475.1 Streptosporangiaceae bacterium | reverse complement strand
CGGGCGCGGCCCGTCCGCGGCCGTCCGTGAAACAGCCGACGGTGCGCACCGACCGTCGTAACTGTGCACACCGACCGTCCTAACGGCACAGACGCCCGTCCGCTATACGTCCGTGGACACCGCAACATGACGGTCGACAGCGCGACAAGGTGACATGTCAAGGGACATTAGGAGCTGCCCAGTGGCGGTCGTGAGTTCTGCCCGCTGATGGCCACCAGATCTGCCCAGTGGTGGCCATCAGACGTGCCGCGGGCGGTTAGGTCAGGGGGATGACTCCTTTCCCGGCGAGGGCCTGGGTGAGGCGGACGCTGTCGCCGCTGGTCTGGCAGAGGTGGGCGTGGTGCATGAGCCGGTCGACGGTGGCGGTGGCCAGCGTCTTGGGCATCAGCTCATCGAATCCGGACGGGTGAAGATTCGAGCTCACGGCCACGCTGCGTTTCTCGTAGGCGGCATCTACCAGCCGGTAGAGGCCTTCAGCGGCGTCGGGGCCGACGGGCAGCAGCCCGATGTCGTCGACGACGACGAGGTCCGCGCGCAGGATGCGGCCGATGGCCTTGGTGACCGAGTCGTCGGCGCGGTGCCGGCGGATCAGGACGCCGAGCTGCTCGAGGGTGAACCAGGCGACGTGCCGGCCGGTTTCGACGGCGGCCTGCCCGAGCGCTTCGAGCAGGAACGTCTTGCCGGTCCCGGACGGGCCGCAGACCACCAGGTTCTCGTGGCGTCCGAGCCATTCCAGGGTGCGCAGCGCGGCCTGGGTGGGAGCGGGGACCGAGGACAGGTGCTCGTCCCAGGCGTCGAAGGTCTTGCCGGTGGGGAACGCGGCCCGGGTGCGGCGGGTGGCCAGCGAGGACCGGTCCCGTCCGGCGACTTCTTCGGTGAGCAGGGCGCGGAGCGCTTCGGCGGGGTCCCACCGCTGGGCTTTGGCGGTGGCCAGGATCTCGGGGGCGATGCGGCGCATGTGCGGCAGCCGCATCCGGCGCAGCAGCTGGTCGAGCCCGGCATCGAGCGGCGGGGGCGCCGGGACCGCGGCGGTCACCGCCTTCTCCTGATGGGATCGGCGAAGTCCAGGTAGTCGATGGACAAGTTGACGTCATACCGGAGCTGGCCGGGGGTGCGGCCGCCCTTGGCCTGCCGGGCGGCGTCGTGCAGCCCGGCGCGGAACTGCGCGTCGCCCCACCGTCCGGCCCAGTGCAGCAGCTGGGAGCAGGCGACCAGGACACCGCGGATCAGCTCGGTGTCGCGGCTGGTGAGCCTGATGTCGTCATCGGGGCCGGGGAGGGTCATCGGGCTGCCTCCGTCCCGTGCTGCCGCGCCCACCCCGCGGTGCCCTGGGCCAGCGTGCGCTGCTCGCCGGCCTGCCGGTCAGGGCCTGCTGCGGCGGAGGCCTGGTGGGCGATGATCGCGGCCAGGTCGGACTCGGCGAACCGCCCGGCTGCGGCGGCCCGGCCGAGCGCCTGATCCACTGCGGCCGTGCCGTGCAGGGAGGCCAGCTGGACGGCGGTGGCCATCTTGGCCCGGACCCGGGTGGTGCCCGCGGCGGCGGCCTCCGCCAGCCACAGCCCGGCGCCGTCCCCGATCGCCAGGAACTTCGCTTCGGCCGCGGTGCGCGGCCTGGGCGTACGGCCCAGCGCGCCGGGCGGCGCGGGCGGATAGTGCGCATCATCGACCCGCGGGCTGCCCGGCGTGGTCACCAGGTGCCGGGCCACCTCGGCCGGGCCGGACTCTCCCACGTGGGTGATCACCACCTGCTCACCGTGCCGGCGCACCCACACCGGCTGCCCGGCCAGCTCATGCGGCACCGAGTACTGCCCGGCCTCGAAGGTCACCAGCGACAGCGCGTCCACCTTCCGGGTGACGCCCAGCGCCACGGTGAACGGCGCCGCGGGGACCGGGTGCAGCCGGGCCTGCTCATCGGCCAGCATCTCCGCCGGCGCCCGGCGGGTGATCCGGTGCGGCCGGGCGTTCACCTGGTCGCAGAACAGCGCGCACGCCGCCTCCAGCGCGGCGAACGAGCCGTAGGCGGGCAGCAGGTTCGCGTCGGTCGGCACCAGGTCCGCCTTGGCGATCTTCACCGTGGACTCCGACCCGCCCTTGGAGGCAGGGTCATACGGCACGCATGTCGCGATGGTCAGTCCGTAGTGCCGGCCCAGCTCCACCGCGGCGGAGTTGCGCACCGGGATCCCGGCCACGTGCTCCACGGTCACGGTCTTCTCGTTGTCGGTCAGCAGGTAAGCCGGACACCCGCCAACCCGCCGCAACGCCACATCAATCGCTGCGGCCACCGACGGCCAGGTCTTGTCCAGCAGCGGCAGCACTACCCGGAACCGGGACCAGGCCAGCCACAAGCAGAACAAGACCGTGGCGACCTCGCCGATCCGCGGCCCGTCACCGAAGTCGTACTGCGCCCACATTCCCGGCTCGGGAATCCACGGCCGGTGCACCCGGCGCCGTCCCGCCTGCCAGGCCACCTTAAGCCCGGCGACCGCCCGCCGGGTCGTGCGGTCCGACCCCCGGTACCCCATCGCGGTGATCTTCTGATGCGCCTTATCGGCGCGGATCTTCCCCTTGCTCCGCTCGACCAGCTCCTCCAGCTTCGGCAAGAACTCGTCGATCACCCCCGCCCGGCGCGCCGGCCCGGCGGGCACCGCACGGCCCCGCTCGCGCGCAGCGACATACCGCCCGACCGTGTGGTGGGAACAGCCCGCCAGTTCGGCGGCGTCCCGAAGCGACCCCGTCAGGTCGTAGGCCTCCAGAATGTTCATGATCTCCTCGGCAGACTTCACTCGTCCCCTCCCGGGAACTAGCTGAGGTGGAATTGGCACCACTCAGCCAAGTCCGGGAGGGGACCCCCGCCGCGGAACCGGCAGGGAACGGTCAAATCGTGTCGGGCAGATCTGCTGGCCGCCGCCGGGCATTTCTCATGGCCGCCAGCGGGCAGCTATCTGGCCGTCTCCGGGCAGTTTCTCGCGGCCGTCGTCAGGCTGCCAGGTATCTGGAGTCGCATAGCTTCGATCCTCGACCGTCTGCTTTGCAGGCCGGACGTATTCCCAGTTGGCGCCGATCGTGTGAGAGTTATGCGCTGTCGCTGGTCACTGACGTGAGGCGGTGGCTGCTGCTGTTGCTGTCACGGCTGCTGTCGACTCGGCATCGGCCGTCCAGTAGCACGTTGCCCCGGATTGCCCGCGTCCGGTCCGGGCAGGCCTCCGCTTGGCCCTTGTCTTCTGACCGGAGTGTCCGCAGAGGCCCCAGCGTCAAGCGTGACTTGGTGTGTACGTTCAC
>JASHTQ010000263.1 GCA_030040475.1 Streptosporangiaceae bacterium | reverse complement strand
GACACCACGCCCATGGGCGATGGCTGTGTAGAAACCGCGGGCGAAGGCTACTGCGGCCTGATCGGAGATCTCGTACTGCATGGCAGCGGCCGCGCTGAATCCTCCCCTTACCAGGGCTGCGGCGGTGCCGGAGAACAGGTCGCTGTCGGTTGACTGGGCGCCCATGCACGAGTTGAGCACGGCTAGACGGGGCATCGGGTCTGCCTGGCGTAGCAGGGTCACCAGGCGATGCGCCGCAACGTTATGCACGCGCCCGTTCTCGGTGACCAAGGACAGGAAGTCTTCTTCGCGCACAGGATCGAAATCGCCGTGCCCGATGTAATGGATCACGTGCCACGGCCCCTCGAAGAGCATGCCGTGCAGGTCCGCCCAGGTCGCCCTCGGCGCCCACTGCAAGTCGATTTGACCCAGGCTGACTGGGCGCTCCAGCGCCCAGGCCAGCTGCTCTTGTTCCTTCTCTACGTCCAAGGGAGGCAGGCCCTTGGGCGATGAGGCCACCCCGAGGATCCGGAGCGGCGGCCGGACCAGGAGCGGCGATGGCACTGATGCGATCGCCGCATGGCGGACAAGCTGGTCATGCCGACAGACATAGTCACCGACGGCTTCGTCGTACATGGCTTCCCACGGCAGCACGGCCAGCTCAGGAGAATCGATGCGCAGCACGACCCGCAGCCGCTGCCCGCGCTCCGCGGCGAGAGCAGCGGACGCACGGTACCGTCCCGACACCTCGCCAGCACCAAGGGTTGCAGCGAAAAGCAGCTGACCTATTTCCCGGACTGGCCGCTCGGTCTCCGGCAGGACTCGACGGCTGAAGACCGAAGACGCCAGCACAGCCGATTGCAGCCTTTCGCGCTGCGAGAGCAGCCCGTCCACGTTGAGCGTCACCGATGCTGACGCCTCTCCAGCTTCCGAGGACACGACTTCAACCGTGAAGGTCTCGTGAGCGTCGCCACGTCTTATCGCAACCTCGATGATGGCCGCGGGCCTCGTTGGTGAGCCGCGTACTACGCGTCCCTAATCCGTTTCCGCCTGTGGTGCCGCGACCTCTGGCTGATGCGGTGATTCCTGGGGAGGAGAATGCCTGGCGGACTCGGGTGGTCCCGCCGACCGCACGAAGCCAGGAATCTCCGGTGCAGTGGCATGAGCTCCGCTGGCGGAGGCGTCGATCTTGCTAGGGCGTGTTTCAAAAGTTAGGTAAGGGCCTCGGTAGTCTGAAATGCCCGCGTGTCGGTGGCCGGGAATGAGCGAGGTCTCCGGTAGATGAGTCAACGACGAAGAAGACCATCTGCACGGAGACCTCGTGGCCACCTTAGCGGTGACGGGGCGGGCGGACCTGACGGACGCGCAGTGGGCAGTGCTGGAACCGCAGCTGCCTCGCGGCAAGAAGCCGGGCCGGCCGCCGGAGCGCATGAAACGGCAGCTCATCGACGGGATCCGGTGGCGGACCCGGACGGGCTCGCCGTGGCGGGACGTGCCGCCGGCCTACGGGCCCTGGCAGACGGTCTACGGGCTGTTCCGCCGCTGGCAGCGCAACGGGACCTGGCGGAAGATCTTGACCGCCCTGCAAGGCCGCGCCGATGCGGCCGGGCTGATCACCTGGGACGTCAGCGTGGATTCCACCGTGGCGCGGGCGCACCAGCACGCGGCCGGGGCACGCAAGGACGGGGATCTGCAGGCTGAGCCGCCCGGCGGCGTCCAGGCCGAGCCCGCTGATCACGGGCTGGGCCGCTCCCGCGGCGGGCTGACCACCAAGATTCACCTGGCCTGCGAGCAGGGCCAGAAGCCGCTATCGGTCGTGATCACCGCCGGGCAGCGCGGCGACAGCCCGCAGTTCCAGGCCGTGCTGGGCCAGATCCGCGTCCCGCGGCCTGGTGGCGGGCGGCCGCGGACCCGGCCGGACCGGGTCCTGGCCGACAAGGCCTACGGCTCCCGCGCTAACCGCGCCTGCCTGCGGCGGCGCGGGATCCGGTGCACCATCCCGGAGAAAGCCGACCAGATCCGCCACCGCAAGGCCAAGGGCCGCCGGGGAGGCCGCCCGCCCGCCTTCGACCCCGAAGACTACAAAGCCCGCCACGCCGTGGAATGCGGCATCAACAGGCTAAAGCGCAACCGGGCCGTAGCCACCCGCTACGACAAGCTCGCCGTCCGCTACGAAGCTACCGTCTGCGTCGCCGCCATCAACGAATGGCTCTTACCTCACTTATGAAACACGCCCTAGCAGCGCCCTCAGGTATACGTTCTGATCAGCGGCGCCACTTGGATTGGTTGTACGCGTCCACCAGGACAGTGACACGCATTCCCGACCCTATCGACTGCGGCGGCATCACATGGCAGCCTTCCTCCCCCGCGCTAATCGCGCCCGCCAGCCTGGCCCGCTCGCACGACTACGGGCAGCTCCGTCAGCCCTTGCGTATTCGCGCTGCTTGCTCGCCGACCTCGGCTAGGACGCGGTCGTCGCCTGGAGTGCAGGGGATTGCCGCAAGCACTCGGTCCAGGGTCTCGGTCACGGCCGCCGACGCGGCGCGCCGCCGTATGCCCCACGAGGCCGCTTCGTCGATCAGGTCGGCCGCGGTTACCTTCCGGATGTCGTCCTGCCCGCCGACGCGCTGACCTAGATGGGTATCCGCGCGCATCGGCTGCCCCGTGCCGTCGGTGAGTTCGAGGGCGATGGTCGACAGCACGTCGTACAGCGGGGCGAGCCCCACAGCCGGGCTGTCCGGCTCGTGCAGGATGGAGAAGTTCTTGGCGTGCGCGTCCGCGTTGCCCACGGCCATGTTGAACGTCGTGCGGCGCAGCAGGCCGGTTACGTCGCGGGGATCACCGAAGTTCCTGATCACGCCGGCGAAGTCCCGCAATCCCGGGCCGCCCTGTTCCTCGTACTTCAGCCGGGGCGCCGTGGCGGTGGCCTGGCAGCCGTCCTCCTGGTGCACCCGGACCGGGATGTCCCCGCCGGGGGTGTCCTGCCTGTCGTAACGCTTGACCGCCAGAACGGGAAGACCGGCGACGTCGAGCAACTCCGCCCCGGGCACCGGCAGCCCGCAGGCGGCGGCCAGCCGCAGGCAGGTGAACTCGTTAGCGGCCATCGCGTGCGGGCCGTCGGGCTTGAGGATCCAGGTCGAGGGGGCGTCCCCGGACGGGAGCTGCCAGGTCCCGTCGTCGGCCCGGCCGAGCAGTGCCTTGCGCTGCACGCCGGCCAGCGACGGGCGGAAGCCGCGCTCCGGGGCGGCGGCCAGCGGCATGACGTCGAGCGCCCTGATGACCCGCAGCAGGTCGCCGGGCGTCATCGGGGAGTATCCGCCGCCGCCCGCGCCGGGCCGCTCCCCGTCGGGGAGCACCATGATCGCGCCGGCGCAGTCGTGACCGAAGGCCGCCAGGAGGCCGTAGGTATCTACCGGGCGGACCCCGGCCAGCGCCGCCATCCGCTCCAGGGCAGGACCCTCGGGCAGCATGTTCTCGAAGAAGTCCAGCCCGCGCAGGTCCCGCGGGCCGGCCGGGGCGCCGATCGGCAGCCCGACGGACAGGACGGGGCTGCCGAGGCCCCACCGTTCGATCCCCTCCGGGCGCCATTCCAGCCGGATCCGGAACTCCGGCCCGCGGTTGAGCACCGCAACTGGCGTGTCGTAGAGCCACGCCACGAGCCGGTCAGCCACGGGGCTTCCTGGGGCGGACGATGACCTCGCAGCCGACGAAACGCAGCAACCGCAGCGCGTGCGTCAGCGAGCTGCCGAACTTTCCCCCTTCCAGCGACGACAGGTACGGCTGCCCGACCCCCATGGCCTCGGCGGCGTCCGTCTGCGTCATACCGGCCGCGATCCGGAAGTGCTTGACCGCCGCGCCCAGATCCCGTGCGGTGAACACCACGTACTCGCCATCCCGTATTGCCATAGACCAATAATAGCCCACTATCAGTAAACGGCGATATCACTGTTAAGTGATAGACGGTCAATGGCGGCGCTGGTCACGGATCTGGCCCGCGGGCATTACTGCCGCAGAGGATGCGTGGCCCGGTGGCGCGGCAGATCAGCCGGGATGTCCCGCCTCGGCGGCCGGCGTGCGAGCATGGCGATGTGACGGGGCCGGATATCCGGGCGCAGTGGAACGCCAACGCCGCGGCGTGGACGGAGCTGTCGCGCGCCGGGCTGGACCGCTACCGGGATCTGGTGAATACCCCGGCGTTCTTCGGGCTGCTGCCGCCGGTTGACGGGCTGACCTGCCTGGACCTGGGCTGCGGTGAGGGGCACAACACCCGGCTGCTAGCCGGGAAAGGTGCTCGCGTGGTCGCGCTGGATGTCGCCGAGTCGTTCCTCGCCGCGGCGGCCGGACAGGACCGCGCGGGGATCTGCTATCTGGCCGGCGACGGTGCCGCCCTGCCATTCCGCGCCTCGGCGTTTGATGCCGTGACCGCGTTCATGAGCCTGATGGATGTCGCCGATCCCGAGCGCACGCTCGAGGAGGTGGCCCGGGTGCTGCGGCCCGGCGGGTTCGTGCAGTTCTCGGTGCTGCATCCGGTCATCTCGGCACCGGTCGGGCGGCTTGGCCGGGTGGCTCACCGCCGTCGTCGCCGCCGGACTGGTCATCGAGGCGATCGCCGAGCCCTGCGCCGACGAGGAGACCGCCGCCGCCCACCCCAAGGTCGCCGACACTCGGATCGCCCCTCACTTCCTCATCGTGCGTGCCAGGAAGCCGTAAGCGCCGAGCGTGACCTTGAGATAGGAGCTGGCCACTGGTACAGGCCGCCGGGGTGGTACCACCGTTCGTTCGGCAGGAAAGAAAGGTTTACGATACTGCGGCCCGGTGGCGCGGAGATCGGCGGGGAATGCGACCGGTACGTCGGGTTGATCGAGCAGAGCCGCGGCCGGCGGCCGACAGTCTTGACTCTGACCTTGGGGGAGCCCGCACACTCATCTTGCCGGGCCGGATCGGCCCGGCTACGAGGGAGTCAGCGTGAAAGAGATCAGCATCGGGGAGTTCGCTCGACGGTCCCGCCTTTCGCTGAAGGCGCTCCGCCTCTACGACAAGCGCGGGGTGCTGGTGCCTTCGCGCGTCGATCCTGCGTCTGGTTATCGCTACTACGACCCAGCCCAGCTCGACGACGCACGCCTTGTCGTGATGCTGCGCCAGCTGCAGTTGCCGCTCGCGACGGTCAAGGAGCTGCTCGCGTGCGATCCGGCCGACGCGGCGACGCGCATCGCCGACCACTGGCGCGGCGCCGAAGCAGCGCACGACGCGCGGCGCGATCTAGCCGGCTACCTCGTCAACCGATTGCGCGGAAAGAGGTCCCCCATGTACCAGGTCGCCACGCGGGAGATACCCGAGCGGAGCCTGCTCTGTGTCAAGCGCAACGTCGACGAGCAGGAATTGTGGGCGTTCGGCAAGGAGTTCATCGCGATCCTGCGCGAGCGCCGGCTCCCGAAGATCGAAGGACGAGCGGGCGCGTTCTTCTGCATCTGGTGGGGCATGGCGACCGCGGACAGCGATGGCCCGGTCGAATGGTGCAGGCCGGTTCCCGATGCGGAGGCCAGTGCTCTGGCGCAGCGCTATCCCGACCTGACGCTGCGAACCGAGCCGGCGCATCGGGAGGCGTTCGTCACGCTGCCAATCGGCCAGGGCGGGACGCCGTCGGCGGACATCCAGCTCGCTATCGAGTCACTGCAGGCTTGGAAGGTCGAGCAGGGCATCGAGGACGAGCGTCTCACCATCAAGCCCGAAGACCTCGGCCTGCGCACCACCTATCTCCCGACCCCCGGCATGACCGAGACGAGCGTCCCCGACGACTACTGCGACCTCGCCGTCCCGTTCGCGTAGCGGCGATGATCGAAGCCCACGGCCAAGTTAAGCGCTACGGCTCGACCACGGCATCGCCCCGTCCGAACTCATCCCCGTCCGGGCCTCGCTGGAGGAGGCGTTCATGGAACTGACCCAAGGCAGCGTGGAGTACCAGGCCGCCGGGGCGACCCGATGACCGACGGGACAATCACCCGCACCGGCCCGGATCACCGGGCGGCCTTCCGCGCGTCGATCTTCGCAGACGTGCTGCGCTCGGAGTGGACCAAGCTCCGTTCGGTGCGGTCGACGTTCTGGGCGCTTGCCGTGACCGTGGTGCTCGGCGTCGGCCTGGGGGCCGTCATCAGCGCGACCGCCGCCCACGGTTACGCCAAGTTCAGCGTCTCCGACAAGCTGAGCTGGGACCCGACCGCGGTCAGCCTGGACGGGATAGGCATCGCCACGCTGGCCATCGCCGTGCTCGGGGTGCTCTGCATCAGCTCCGAGTACTCGTCGGGGTTGATCCGCACCAGCCTGATTGCCGTCCCGAAGCGGGGCCGGGTACTGGCAGCCAAGTCGCTGGTCTTCGCGGCGGTGACCTTCGTCGTGGGCGAGGTCACCAGCTTCGCCGCGTTCTTCGTGGGCCAGGCCCTGATCGGCGGCCATGCCCCGGACGCGGCGCTCGGCGATCCCGGGGTAGCCCGGGCGGTGGTGGGAGCGGGGCTGGCCCTGACCGCCCTGGCGGTGCTCAGCGTCGCCGTGGGGGCCTTGCTCCGGCACCCGGCCGCCGCCATCGCCTGCATGGTGGCCATCCTTTTCGTCCTCCCCGGGATCGCCCAGGCGCTGCCGGACTCGTGGCGGAACCCGGTCACCGAGTTCTGGCCGACCCAGGCCGCGGGCCAGCTCGCCAGCGTCCACCATTCCGCCCACACCCTCCAGCCCTGGCCCGGCTTCGGCGTGATGTGCCTGTTCGTCGCCATCGTCTACGCCATCGCCTGGATACTGCTGGACCGCCGGGACGCATGACGGCGGCCGGGGCGCGTCGCCGCGGGCAGCCGCTACGAGCATCTTCAGCGGAGCGGAAAGGCCGGCCGCACGTCGCGGCGGGCGGGTCAGATCTCGATGCGCGAGCCCATGATGACGGTGCGCTCGCGCGGGAGCCGGAAGTACTCGGCGGCGTCGGCGGTGATCCGCGACGTCGCGATGAACAGGCGCTTGCGCCAGCGGCTCATCCCCGGCGCATGGCCCGCGACGAGCTCGATCCGCGACACGAAGTACGACAGCCTGCCGTCGTGGGGCGAGCCGTCGAACTCGGCGTGGTGGATCTGCCGCATGAGGTCCGGGATGTCGGTCTTGTCCATGTAGCCGAAGCAGGCGGTGACGTGCAGGATCCGGTCGCCTTTGTACCCGAGGTCGTCGATGCTCAGCCGTTCCTCGGCCGGGACGTGCGGTGCGGGCATCGTCTCGACCGACAGGATGATGACGTGCTCGTGCAGGATCTCGTTGTGCTCGACGTTGGCCCGCATCGCCAGCGGGGCGGTGGCCTTGCCGCGGTTGAGGAAGACGGAGGTGCCTGGCACCCGGCGCAGCGGCGGCTTCATGGCGTGCAGGTGCGCGATGAACTCAGGCAGCGGCCCTTCCGCGCGGACCCGCCGCTGCGTGACGAGTTCGCGGCCGCGCTGCCAGGTGGTGAAGATGGTGAAGGTGATGATGCCGATCAGCAGCGGGAACCACGCCCCGTGGGTCAGCTTGGTCAGGTTGGCGGCGAAAAACAGCAGGTCGATGACGATCAGCGCGCCGCCGCCGGTCAGCACGGCCCACAGCGGCCATCGCCACTGATGACGGGCGTAGTAGAAGAACAGCAGGGTCGTGATCGTGATCGTGCCGGTCACGGCGGTGCCGTAGGCGTAGGCGAGCGCGGCCGCGGTGCGGAACGCGAGCACGAGGGTGAGGACGGCCACCAGCAGCAGCCAGTTGATCCACGGCACGTAGATCTGGCCCATCACCTCTTCTGAGGTGTACTGGATCCGCAGCCGCGGCAGGTAGCCGAGCCGCCCGGCCTGGTGCGCGACCGAGAACGCGCCGCTGATGACCGCCTGTGAGGCGATGACGGTCGCCACCGTGGCGAGGAACACCATCGGGAGCCTGGCCCACCCGGGGGCCAGCAGGAAGAACGGGTTGCTGATGCTGGCCCGGTGACCCAGGATCAGCGCGCCCTGGCCGAAGTAGTTCAGGATGCAGGCGGGGAAGACGACAAGCAGCCAGGCGCGCCTGACCGGCCCGCGGCCGAAGTGCCCCATGTCCGCGTACAGCGCCTCGGCTCCGGTGACGGCCAGGACGACGGCGGTCAGGGAGAAGAACGCGGTGCCGAAGTGGCCGGAAAGAAAACCGATCGCGTAGGTGGGCGACAGCGCCTCCAGGATGGTTGGGTGGGCGGCGATGCCCCGCACGCCGAGCACGGCGAGCACGGTGAACCACACGCTCATGACCGGCCCGAACATGCGCCCCACGGTGCCCGTGCCCAGCCGCTGAACCAGGA